>NZ_JBSGZI010000155.1:0-13704 GCF_053610945.1 Streptomyces sp. NPDC054849 | reverse complement strand
GCGCCCCGCCGCTCTTGCGAGTGGCGGGGCGCCGTCGTACGCCGGACGGTCGGAGGGTCAGACGTCGAGCTGGTCGGCCACCGCCCGCAGCAGCCCGGCGATCTTCGTGCCGTGCACCTTGTCGGGGTAGCGGCCGCGCTCCAGCATCGGAGTGATGTTCTCCAGCAGGGTCGTGAGGTCCTGCACGATCGAGGCGAGCTCGTCGGGCTTGCGGCGCTGGGCCGCCGCGACGGACGGTGCCGGATCCAGTACCGTCACCGAAAGTGCCTGGTCGCCGCGCTGGCCGGCGACGACACCGAACTCGACGCGCTGGCCGGGCTTGAGGGAGTCGATCCCGGCAGGGAGCACCGACGAGTGGACGAAGACGTCGCCGCCGTCGTCACGGGAGAGAAAGCCGAAGCCCTTCTCACTGTTGAACCACTTGACCTTGCCGGTAGGCACGTCCGTCCTCTGTCCTTGTGCTCGTCGGGGGTCCGGAGTTCCGCGGAACGGCTCCGGACAACAGCGCAGCGGGCCATGTGTGACCCGCCACCTCAAGGCTAATGGTCAGGGGCCGGGTGACAAGACGTTCCCCGGTCCTTCGCCGTCGGCTGCCTTCGGCCAGGGAACTACCCTGGTGGGGTGACTGTTACTCCTCATTCCGACGAAGCGCGGCCCGGCGACGGACTCGTCAAGGCCGGCGGCATCGTGTTCATCGCCGGGGCCGTGGCCACGCTGGCGACCATGGCTCCGCTGTTCCTCGACATCGAGCCGTTCCCGTCGTACGCGTGGGCCGTGTGCATGCTGATGGGTGTCGGCTTCGCCATCTCCGCGGCGGGCGTGCTCCGCTCGGCCGCGGCCCAGCGCAAGGCCGCCCGGGCCTCGCAGGCCTGATCCGGGGCGCGGGCCCCGTCCGGGCCCGTCCAAGCCCGGACGGCTGTCCGCGGATCGCCCGGGCGGTCCGCGTCGCCGGGCTGCCCGGGCCGGCCTGTCGGCCGGACTGCTAGACGGACTGCTGGACGGGCTGCGCCGCGACGTACTCCGCGAGCCACTGCGGCAGCGCCGTGAGGTCCGGCAGCACCACGTCCGCGCCCGCCGCGCGCAGTTCGGGCTCCGGGCACGGACCGGTCGGCACCACCACGGACAGCGCGCCGGCCGTACGGGCCCCGCGTACGTCGCCCACGTGGTCGCCGACGTAGACCTGCGCCCCGTACTCGCGCAGCGCACCGGCCTTCGCCTCCGCCCAGAGCCAGCCGACGACCGCGTCGGCCTCGATGCCGAGGTGGGCCAGGTGCAGGCGGGCGTTGGGCTCGTGCTTGGCCGTGACGACGATCGCGCGGCCGCCGAGCGCCTGGACGGCCTCGATCGCCTCCCGGGCGCCGGGCATCGCCGGGGTCGGCTCGATGGCGTGGGTGGGGTAGATCTCCCGGTACCGGTCGGCCATGGCCGGGATCTCGGCCTCCGGGAACCAGTGCGCCAGCTCCTCGTCCAGCGGCGGCCCGAGCCGCGTGACCGCCGCGGCGGCGTCGATGAACGTACCCGTCTCGGCCGACAGCGCCTGGTAGGCGGCCTTGATTCCGGGGCGCGAGTCGATGAGGGTCATGTCGAGGTCGAAGCCGACGGTGAGGTTCATGGCGACCATTGTGCCGAGGCGGCCGTACGGCAGGCGTACACCCGGCCTCCGCCAGGGGAACGTACGCGGGGAGGTACGGCCCGCCGTGGCGACCGGCGCGCTGGGCGCAACCGGATCCGAAGCTGCCACGAGGTCCCGCCGCATCCCTCGAAATCCGTGCTCAACCTTTTCCGTGCGACAGCACTCAGGACAGGGGTGAGAGACACGATGTGAAGGGGAGGGCGGATGCCGCCAGGCACCGAGCACGACTTCGAGGCCTTTGCCCGGGCCGGTCAGCGCAAGCTGTACCGGACGGCTTACCTGCTGTGCGGGAACGCCGACGGCGCACGCGATCTGACGCAGACGACGCTCGCGAAGCTGTTCCAGCACTGGCGGCGGGTGTCCGCCGCGGACCATCCCGACGCGTACGCCAGGACCGTGCTGACCCGCACCTTCCTCGCCGAGCGACGGCGGCGCCTGCGCGACCTCCTGGCCCACACGCGCGCCGACCCGCCGCCCCGGCCCGAACACGCCGAGCTGCGCGTCACCCTGCTCGCCGCACTGGCCGCCCTGCCGCCACGGGCCCGGGCCATGGTCGTCCTGCGCTATTGGGAGGACCTGAGCGTCGAGACGGTCGCCGATCTGCTGCGCTGCAGCGAGGGAACGGTCAAGAGCCAGTGCTCGCGCGCCCTGGCGAAGCTGCGCACGCAGCTGGGCGAGGCCCACATCTACGCCACCGAGAGCTGAGGAGACGCCATGGGTACCAACGAAGAGCACGCGGACGACCGCGCCGCAGCCCTGCTCGTCCGGGAAGCGATGGACCGTGCGACCGCGGAACTGCCCGCCATGACCGACCTGGTGGGCCCGGCCCGCGCCCAGGGCCTGCGCCGCAAGGCGCGCGCCCGGGCCGTGATCGGCGGTGCGGTGCTGGCCGTCGCCGGGCTCGGCGTGGCCGGGGCCCTCTTCCTGCCCGGCAGTGGCGATCAGGGGGCGACCGGAACCACCGAGGTCATCGACGTGGCCACGGTGCCGACGACTTCCGGACCGCCACCGCCGGTCCACATCGAACCCACCCCGGGCGAATCCTCGATGGCCGATCTGCCGCCCGCCGAACGGGCCCGGCAGGAGAACTTCCAGAACCAGGCCGTCGGGGTCCTCCAGGAACTGCTGCCCACGACGGTCGGCACCGTGCAGCGGATCGACCTCGGCGTGCGCCAGTACCAGGGCACCAAGGACGGCAAGAGCTTCCGCATCATCTTCTCGGTACGGCCGTTCGAGCCGGGCACCAGCAGCCAGCCCTGCCAGGAGGTGAGGGGCACGCTCTGCAAGAAGGCCACCCTGCCCGGCGGCATCGAGGCCAAGGCGGCGACCTCGCCGGTCAACAACGGCAACGTCACCGAGTCCCTGCTCTGGTTCCGTTACGGCGCCAGCAACGTCTCGCTGACCGTCAACCCGCACGACGAGTCGAACACCTCGGCGCCCGTCACCCCCGAACAGCTGCTGGAGCTGGCCAAGGCCCCCGCCTTCCTCGACCTGGTCAAGACAGCCGACCGCGACCCCCTGGAAAAGACGCAGCGCACGATCGTGGGCGGCTGACACCCCAGGCGGTGACCGCTGCACGGGGCCTTCTCCCGGCCCCGCCCCTCAGCCCCGCCGGCGTTCAGGCGCGGGGTCGGGGCCGGGACCCCGGCACACGGCCCGCGGTCAGCGGCGGCGGGCCCTCCACACCAGGTAGGCCACGGAGGCGACGGCGGCGCCCCGCAGCAGCCACGGCCACATCCCGTGCAGCGCGCCGCTCAGCTGGTCGTCGGCCAGGGTCTCGCCCCACTTGCCGTTCATCCGGCCCCACAGCCACACCACCGCCCCCGCGAGGACCAGCCCGGGCGGGCCGAACACGGCCCACTTGCGCTCGGCCGGCTGCAGCACGCGCGAGGCGTACGGCAGGAGCCATCCGACGACGAGGACCAGCCAGTACCCGGTGACCACACCGACGACGAGGACGGCCGCGGCCAGCAGCAGGAAGGCGTTCGGCCGGGGGCGGACCGGGGCCGCGGCCTCCGCCGCCGGCGCGGCGGCCTCCTTCTTCGCGCGCCGCCGCTCACGCAGGAACCGTATGACGGCCCGCGCCCGGCTCGGCGGCGGACCGGTCGGGGGCGCCGCCGGCCCCGCGTCCTCCTCCTGCGGCCCTTCCTTGAACAGGTCCGGGATCTCGATGCCGCCCGCGAAGCCCTCGACCTGCGGTCCCGCGCCGAGCGGGCCCGGGCTCACCCGCCACCAGTCGGGCTCGGCCCCGCCGGAGGGCCCGAGCTCGTCCATCCCGGCCAGGTGCGGCGGCACGTTCTCGGGCTCCGCCGCGGGGCGCGGCGCAGGCGCGCTCCGGCGGCGCAGGCGCCCCGGCTCCCGCTGGACGGGCACCGAGAGGCCGGCGCCCGTGGACGGCGCGGAGGGTCCGGCGGACGCCGGAGCCGCGCCCGACCGGGTGCCGACGGTGTCCAGGACCTCCTCCGGCGTGCCGATCCGCTCCAGGATGCGGCGTACGGCTGCCGGAGTGTCCGGGTCGTACTTGGCGCGCCGACGGTCGATCTCGTCCCGCAGCCCCGACACCAGCCGCATCCGGTCCCCGGAGGAAAGCTGCCGCTGCTGCGCCAAGTCCCCGACGCGGCTCAGATATTCGTAGACCAGGTGGTCGCTCTCGATCCCCACGCCCAGGCTCCTCCCGTACCGCCTGTCCCGAAGGTAGCGCGTGCACCCGTGGAGCTGCTGCGGGCGCAGCGGATACCGTTGACCGGATGGGGACCGGCCGACTGACCGGCCGACGCGACCAGGAGGCGACTGTGCCTGAGGCAAGCACTGCTGCGGGAGGTACGGGGACCGGGGCCGGGACCGGTACCGGGGGCGGCGCCCCGCGCTCCCTCGCCGAGGCGCTTCGCGCCCGCGACGACGCGGCCCTGTCCGCCCTGCTGCACGCACGCCCGGACCTGCTCAGCCCGGTGCCCGGCGATGTGACCCAGCTGGCCACCCGCGCCGGGACCCGGGCCTCGGTGGTGCGGGCGCTGGAGCGCCTGGACCGGTTCACACTGCAGACCGCCGAGGCCCTCGCCGTGGCCCCGGACCCGTGCCCGTACCCGGTGCTGGAGTCGCTGCTGACCGGCGAGGAGGGCACCACCGGCGAGGACAACGGCGCCCGCGCCGCGCTCCCCGGCGCCCTGGGCACCCTGCGCGACCAGGCCCTGGTGTGGGGCGACGAGGACCGTCTGCGCCTGGTCCGCACCGCCCGCGAGCTGCTCGCACCGTCCGCCCAGCGGCCCTCGCCGACCGGCCTCGGGCCCACCGTCGCGGAGGCCACGTCCGGGATGTCACCGACCCGGGTGCAGGAGATCGTGGCGGCGGTCGGACTGCCCGCCACCCACGACCCGGTGTCCGCCGTGGCCTCGCTGACCGCCCTGTTCACCGACCCGGAGCGGATGTCCGCGCTGCTGGACGAGGCCCCCGCGGAGGCCCACCAGGTGCTGGGGCGGCTCGTGTGGGGGCCGCCGTACGGCGAGGTGACCCCGAATCCGACCCCGCCGGTGCGCTGGCTGCGCGACCGGGGGCTGTTGCTGCCCGCGTCGGCGCGGACCGTCATCCTGCCCCGAGAGGTGGCGCTCCACCTGCGCGGCGGCCTCGCGCACCGGGACACCGCGCCGGTGCCCCCGCCGGTGGCGGCCCACCGCGAGCACCGTCCACAGGCTGTGGACGCGAACGCCGCCGGGCAGGCGCTGGCCGCCCTGTCCACCGTCGAGGAGCTGGTGAAGTCCTGGGAACACGCCGGTCCGCCGGTGCTGCGGGCGGGCGGGCTCTCCGTACGGGACCTGAAGCGGGCCGCCTCCACCCTGGAGACCGGCGAGCCGTCGGCGGCGTTCTGGATCGAACTCGCCTATGCGGCGGGCCTGCTGGCCGGCGACGGGGAGGCCGACGAGCGGTACGCGCCCACCCCCGCCTTCGACGACTGGTTCGAACTGCAGCCCGCAGAAAGATGGTCGGTGCTCGCGGCGGCCTGGCTGCCGGCCACCCGCACGGCCGGCCTGGTCGGCGAGCAGGACTCCAAGGGGCGCACGCTCTCCGCGCTCGGTCCCGAACTCGACCGCTCCGCCGCCCCCGAGGTACGCCGACGCGTGCTGGAACTCCTCGCCGCGCTGCCCGAGGGCGCGTCCGCCGACCCGCAGGCCCTGCTGGACCGGCTCGCGTGGGAGCGTCCCGTACGCACGGCGAGCGATCTGCGCGCCCGCCTCGCGCGCTGGACGCTGACCGAGGCGGAAGTCCTCGGCGTGACCGGCCGGGGTGCCCTGTCCGGGCCCGGCCGAGCCCTCCTGGAGCACCGCGACCCGGCACCGCTGCTGGCCCCGCTGCTGCCGGAGCCGGTGGACCACGTCCTGCTGCAGGCCGACCTGACGGCCGTCGCGCCCGGCCCGCTGCTGCGCCCGCTCGGCGACACCCTGGCGGTGCTCGCGGACGTGGAGTCCAAGGGCGGGGCGACGGTGTACCGCTTCACGCCCGGCTCGGTGCGACGCGCCCTGGACGCCGGCCATGCCGCCGCCGACCTGCACGCCTTCCTCAAGGAGCACAGCCGCACCCCGGTCCCGCAGCCCCTCACCTACCTCATCGACGACGTCGCCCGGCGCCATGGCCACCTGCGGGTCGGTGCGGCTTCCGCCTACGTCCGCTGTGACGACGACGCGATGCTGGGCGAGATCCTGGCCGACAAGCGCTCGGCCGGGATGGGCCTGCGCCGCCTCGCTCCCACCGTCCTGGCCGCGCAGGCCGAACCGAAGGCGCTGCTTGAGGGGTTGCGGGCGATGGGGTACGCGCCCGCCGCGGAGTCCCGCAGCGGCGACGTCCTGGTCTCGCGCGCCGACGCCCACCGCGCCCCGGCGCGCTCGGCGCCCGTCCCGGTGCCCGACGGCCCGCCCCTGCCGGACGCGACGCTGCTGGGGGCGGCCGTACGGGCGATCCGGGCGGGCGACCTGGCGGCGACGGCGGTCCGCAAGGAGCCCGCACCGTCGACGGGGGTGCCGGGCGAACTCCCGCGCACGAGCGCTGCGGAGACCCTGGCGACGGTGCAGGCGGCGGCACTGACCGGATCGGCGGTGTGGATCGGCTACGTGAACGCGGACGGCGCGGCCAGCCAGCGGGTCATCGCCCCGGTTCGCGTGGAAGGCGGCTTCGTCACCGGCTACGACCACACGGCGGACGAGGTCCGCACGTACGCCCTCCACCGCATCACGGGCGTGGCAGAACTGGCGGAGGACCAGGTCTAGACAGGACGAACCCGGCTCTCCCGGCCGGCCCTGCCGCGCCATCCTGCCGCGCCGCGCCATCCCGCCGCGCCGCGCCACCCATCCCCGCCGCGCATCCTCCAGCCCCGCCGGCGGTCGAGGCGCCGGGGTCCGGGGCAGGGCCCACCGTGCAGCGGCGCCGCACGCGCGGCGAAAACCGCTGGCGGCGCGCCGCAAGCTCCCCCCACCCTTGCCCCATGCCAGTCGAACCCACCCGCCGGATCCGCGCATCGCACACCGACACCACCCTCACCGTCTACCAGGCCTACGCCCCCCGCCTCGGCGAACCGGCCGCCCGCGACGGCCGCTTCCCGCCCGCCTGGAAGCGGGATCGGATGACGTGGATCAAGCCCTCGTTCCTGTGGATGATGTACCGCTGCGGCTGGGCCACGAAGGAGGGCCAGCAGACGGTGCTGGCGGTCGAGATCACCCGCACCGGCTTCGACCAGGCGCTGGCCGGGGCCTGCCTGTCCCACTACAAGCCCGGCGTGCACGCGGACAGCGCCGCCTGGAAGGACTCCCTGCGCGGGGCGCCCGCCCGGGTCCAGTGGGACCCCGAGCGCGACCTCCACCTGAACCCGCTGGCGTACCGCTCGCTCCAGCTGGGCCTGTCCGGGCCGGCGTCACGGGCGTACGCCGACGAGTGGACCGTCTCCATCCGCGATGTGACCCCGCTGGCCCGGGAGATCCACGGCCTGCTCCGCGCCGGGGACGACGCGGCCGCGCGCGCCCTGCTGCCCGTGGAGACCCCGTACCCCTCGGGCCCCTTGCCTCACCTCGGCGCATAGTCGATCAGCGCGGCGTCGAAGGGCCACACCTCGCGGAGCCAGCGGCGGACGGTCTCGTACAGGGGCGCGTCGAGCGGCGCCCGGTCGGCGCGCACCCACGAGCTGACGTGGATGCGGCCGGGCGCCTCCTTGGCCGGGTAGATGTACAGGCACCCGATGACCTCGTCGCCGTCCAGGCCGTCCAGCACGCTGTACGTGAACCCGGTGCGGGCCTCGAAGTCCCGCGCGTGGCGCGCCAGGTCGGCCCGGTTGGCCTCCGGGGACATGCCCTCCGGCGGCGGCCACTTCCTCCCGGCGAAGCCGGGCGTGGCGCGGACGTGCGCGATGCTGCCGCTCCAGGCGGCGAGGTCGCGCTCGTTGTGCTGTTCCCCGAGCGGCTCCAGCCGGAAGCCCTCCGCGACGAGGCCGCGCGGCACCTCGAAGCCGGCGGGGACGAAGGTCTGCTGATCTTCACTCATGCCCGGACCCTACGGACCTCCTCTGCCGGCGTCAGCGGATTTTCCACCGGCCACCGCTCGTGCACACCGCCACCCCCACCGCCACCCCTACGACCGGGCGAGGACGGTTCCGCAGGGCCCGGCCGGCTGACCCGCCGAGCGCCGTGTTCCCAGCCTTCGCGCCGTACGGCACACTGGAGGTTTGACCTGAAGGAAACGGGGCGCCGCGCGTGAATGGTCCACTCATCGTCCAGAGCGACAAAACCCTCCTGCTCGAAGTCGACCACGAGCTCGCCGGAGCCGCCCGGCGGGCCATCGCCCCCTTCGCCGAGCTGGAGCGGGCCCCCGAGCACATCCACACCTATCGGATCACCCCCCTCGGCCTGTGGAACGCCCGGGCCGCCGGTCACGACGCCGAGCAGGTCGTCGACGCGCTGGTGGAGTACTCCCGCTACCCCGTCCCGCACGCGCTGCTCGTCGACGTCGCCGAGACCATGGCGCGCTACGGCCGCCTCACGCTCTCCAAGCACCCCGTGCACGGCCTGGTCCTGACCAGCACCGACCGGCCCGTGCTGGAGGAGATCCTGCGCTCCAAGCGGATCTCCCCGCTCGTCGGTGCGCGGCTCGACCCCGACACCGTGGTCGTGCACCCCTCCGAGCGCGGCCAGATCAAGCAGACGCTGCTGAAGCTGGGCTGGCCGGCCGAGGACCTCGCCGGGTACGTGGACGGCGAGGCGCACCAGATCGACCTGGCCGAGAACGGCTGGGCGCTGCGCCCGTACCAGCAGCAGGCCGTCGAGGGCTTCTGGCACGGTGGATCCGGTGTGGTCGTGCTGCCCTGCGGCGCCGGCAAGACGCTGGTCGGGGCCGGGGCCATGGCGATGGCCAAGGCGACGACGCTGATCCTGGTGACGAACACCGTCTCGGCCCGCCAGTGGAAGCACGAACTGGTCAAGCGGACCTCGCTGACGGAGGAGGAGATCGGCGAGTACTCCGGCACCCGCAAGGAGATCCGGCCCGTCACGATCGCCACGTACCAGGTCCTGACGACGAAGCGGAAGGGTGTCTACCCGCACCTGGAGCTCTTCGACTCCCGGGACTGGGGCCTGATCGTCTACGACGAGGTGCACCTGCTGCCCGCGCCGGTCTTCAAGTTCACCGCCGACCTCCAGGCCCGACGACGCCTCGGACTGACGGCCACCCTCGTCCGGGAGGACGGGCGGGAGTCGGACGTGTTCTCGCTCATCGGGCCGAAGCGGTTCGACGCGCCGTGGAAGGAGATCGAGGCGCAGGGCTACATCGCGCCCGCCGACTGCGTCGAGGTCCGGGTCAACCTGACGGAGTCGGAGCGACTCGCGTACGCGACCGCCGAGACGGAGGAGAAGTACCGCTACTGCGCGACGACCGCGACGAAGCGCAAGGTCACCGAGGCGCTCGTCGCCAAGCACAAGGGTGAGCAGACCCTGGTCATCGGGCAGTACATCGACCAGCTCGACGAGCTCGGCGAGCACCTGGACGCCCCCGTCATCAAGGGCGAGACGTCCAACGCACAGCGCGAGAAGCTCTTCAACGCCTTCCGCGAGGGCGAGATCAGCGTGCTGGTCGTGTCGAAGGTCGCGAACTTCTCCATCGACCTGCCGGAGGCGACGGTCGCCATCCAGGTGTCGGGCACCTTCGGCTCCCGCCAGGAGGAGGCACAGCGCCTGGGCCGCGTGCTGCGGCCGAAGGCGGACGGCCACGAGGCGCGGTTCTACTCGGTCGTCGCGCGCGACACGATCGACCAGGACTTCGCGGCGCACCGCCAGCGCTTCCTCGCCGAGCAGGGGTACGCCTACCGGATCATGGACGCCGACGAGCTGCTGACGAGCGACTGACCGAAGGGTCGGCGAGGGGCCGGCGCGGGGTCGGGACCCGGCCTGGGGCGCAGGCGCGCACCAGGGCCCGGAGGCGGCCCCGGCGGCGAAGCCGGGCGATCAGTACGGCCGGCACCGGGACGCACCAGACCCACAGGGCCGGCCAGTCCAGCACCAGGGCCCGGACCGCGGTGGGCAGGTGCCGGGTCCAGAACTCGGCGGACGCCTCCGGGAGGACCAGCATCCCGAGCAGGGCGGTACCGGCGAAGGCGGCCAGCGCCGTCAGCCCGGCCCGGACGCGGCCGGTCAGCAGCAGGTACGGGACGAAGGCCGCCGGGGTGAGGGTGCTCCCGGCGGCGATGCCCAGCGCGAAGCCCTTGCCGAGCGCGGCGCCGGGCCGGCCCAGGTCCCACAGGACCAGGCAGGCGAGGGACAGGTTGATCTGGCCGGGGAGCGGGTCCTGGAACAGCGGCTCCAGCCACAGGCCGACGACGGTGGCGGCCAGGACGGGCCCGCGCCGGGCCGGCAGCCGCGCGAGCCGGCAGGACAGCGTGATCAGCAGGGCGAGCAGGCAGGCGTTGCCGAGGACGAGGACGGCCTTCAGCGCGCCGGTCGGCAGCCAGGCGGCCGGTGTGAAGAGGATCGCCGCGAACGGCGGGTACGCGGCGGGCGGGTGCCACTCGGCGGCGGAGAGGCCGTCCGCCAGGGCGTCGGCCGTCGGGATCCGCAGAGCGATGCAGAGCACGCCCAGCACGAGCAGCGAGCCCGTCACCAGTACGCCGGTGAGGGGCGACGGCGAGCAGCTGGGGACGTGACTCCGGTTCACGCGCGAGACCCTAGTGGATCAGTCAATTCCCCGCGCAATGCGTCCAATGCACGCCCAGCGCACGTCGGGACGTCGTCGAGTGCGCGTCGAGACCTCGTCGAGTGCGCGTCCACCGGCCGGCCGGGGCGACCGGGGTGCCTGCACCAGGACACGGCCGCGCGGCGGGGCCGCCGGGCAGTGCGCCGCTCTGGCCGTGGTCAGCGGCGTATGACGCCCGCGTCCTCGGCGTATTCGCCCAGGACGACGACGCTCACCGCGGCCGCAGTGAAGACCTTCGCCGCCCGCAGCATGCTGCCGAAGGAATGGCGGGAAGGGGAATCGGAGATGGCGGTGGCGCCGCTCGGGCGGCCACCCTGGACCGGGGTGAAGGTTGCGGTGCTCATGGATCCATGGTGCGCTCGCGGCGCGGGAAGCACATCGCTCTGGGGGCGGAACCCCAAGCCCTCAGGCCTCCTCCTCCCGGCCCATGCCGCCCCCTGACGGGCCTACCAGGGTCTGACACTCCCGGGTATGACACCCGTACGGAGGTACCGGCCGGCAGGGTACTTCCGGCGTCGAAAGTCGTTCGCGCCGCAGGTCCGCGGTGACTACAATCTCCGCTCTTGCCGCCTCCCACCGCCTCATCGGGGAGAGCCGCCCTCCGGCCGGAAACCGGCGGGCTTCTGTTCCGTACCAGCAGCTGGAGGCAGTCCCGTGCCCGCGCACGCCACCGACACCACCCCCGCCGACGCGACGACCGCCCCCACCGGCCCACTGGACCGCGAACGGGCCCACCTCACCGCCTCCCGCGCCGCCCTGCGTGCCATGCGCGAGGACGTCGAAGCCCTCGACATCCGCGACGTCACCGCGAACTGGGTCAACGCGATCGTCCTCCAGGCGCAGATCGACGACCGCATCAAGGCCCTCGCCGACCTCTCCCACACCCCGCTCTTCTTCGGCCGCCTGAACTATCTGCACGCCCCCGGCGCGGAGCTCGCCGAGGGTGCGCAGGGCGAGCAGTTCTACATCGGCCGCCGCCACGTCCACGACGCCGACGGCGACCCGATGGTCATCGACTGGCGCGCGCCCGTCTCCCAGCCGTTCTACCGCGCCTCCAAGACCGACCCGCAGGACATCGCGCTGCGCCGCCGCTTCGGCTACACCGGCGGCGAGCTGACCGCGTACGAGGACGAGCACCTGTCGGACCCCTCCGAGGCGGCCGCGGTCAGCAAGCTGCTCCAGCAGGAGATCGAGCGTCCGCGCGTCGGCCCCATGCGGGACATCGTCGCGACGATCCAGCCAGAGCAGGACGAGATCGTGCGGTCCGGCCTGTCCGGTTCCGTCTGCGTCCAGGGCGGCCCCGGCACGGGGAAGACGGCCGTCGGCCTGCACCGGGTGGCGTACCTGCTGTACGCGCACCGCGACCGCCTCGCCCGCACCGGCACGCTCGTCATCGGGCCGAACCGTTCTTTCCTGCACTACATCGAGCAGGTCCTGCCCGCCCTGGGCGAGCTGGAGGTCAAGCAGGCCACCGTCGACGACCTGGTGGCCCGCGACGGCCTGGAGGTACGCGGCACGGACGCCGCCGAAACCGCCGTGGTCAAAGGCGATGCGCGCATGGCGGAGGTGCTGAACCGCGCGGTCCGCTCGCACGTCACGCAGCCCACCGAGGCGCTGATGGTGGTGCGCGGGTCGCGGCGCTGGCGGGTGCCCGCGCACGAGATCGCGGAGATGGTCGAGGAGCTGCAGAACCGCGACATCCGCTACGGCGCGGCCCGGGAGGCGCTGCCGCAGCGCATCGCGCACGCGGTGCTCGTCCGGATGGAGCAGGCGGGCGAGGCGCCGGACGACCGGGTGCAGGACGCAGTGGCCCGCAACGCCGCGGTGAAGACGGCGGTGAAGGCGATCTGGCCGCCGGTCGACCCGGCGAAGCTGGTCCTGCGGCTGCTCTCCGACCCGGACTTCCTCGCCCTGCACGCGGAGGGCGTGCTCAGCGCGGACGAGCAGAAGCTGCTGACCTGGCCGAAGCCGTTTCGCAGCGTGAAGTCGGCGCAGTGGTCGGCGGCGGACCTGGTCCTGATCGACGAGACGGCCGACCTGGTCGAACGCACCCACTCCCTGGGCCATGTGGTCCTCGACGAGGCGCAGGACCTGTCCCCGATGCAGTACCGGGCGGTGGGGCGGCGCTGCACGACGGGTTCGGCGACGGTCCTGGGCGACCTCGCGCAGGGCACCACGCCGTGGGCGACGCGCAGCTGGGACGAGGCCCTGACTCACCTGGGCAAGCCGCAGGCGGTACTGGAGGAGCTGACGGCGGGCTTCCGCGTGCCGCGCGAGGTGATCACCTACGCCTCCCGCCTGCTGCCCTCGATCTCCCCGGGCCTGGCCCCGGTCTCCTCGGTCCGCGAGACGCCGGGCTCGCTGCGGATCGCGGAGACGTCGGCGGCGGACCTGACGGCGGCGGTGGTCTCGGCGTGCCGTGAGTCCCTCGTCCACGAGGGTTCGATCGGCCTGATCGCGGCGGACGCCCGTATCCCGGCCCTGGCGGAGGCCCTGCGGGAGGCGGGGCTGCCGTATCTGGCGCCGGGCGAGGAGACCACGGTGGAAGCCCGCCTGACGCTGGTGCCGGCGTCGCTGGCGAAGGGGCTGGAGTACGACTACGTGGTCCTGGACGAGCCCGCGGCGATCGTCGACGGCGAGCCGGACGAGCGCACGGGCCTGCGCCGCCTGTACGTCTGCCTCACCCGAGCCGTCTCAGGCCTCACGGCCCTGCACGCGACCCCACTCCCCGCCGCCCTGTCCTGACCCCCACATCCACCCCCGGGGCTCCGCCCCGAACCTCACGGCGCTCCGCGCCCGCGCCTCAAACGCCGGCGAGGCTGACATACCCAGCCCCGCCGTGCACAATCCAGCCC
>NZ_JBSGZI010000154.1:0-14029 GCF_053610945.1 Streptomyces sp. NPDC054849 | reverse complement strand
TTTATAATCGACAGCCTGGGCGGGGCCGTGGGGGCGCGGGGGGCCGCACACTGGCGGCGGGCCTCCTGGGCCCGGGGCCCGGGGCCCGCGCCCCGCGGACCCTTCGCGAGTCCGCGGTCCGCTTCCAGGGACGCGGCGGTGTCAGCGCGCCGTGCCGAAGGCCTGGGTCCAGTAGTTGTTCGGCTGGGCCAAGCCGATGCCGATCTCCTTGAAGGAGCAGTTCAGGATGTTCTGCCGGTGGCCGGGGCTGTTCATCCAGCCCTCCATGACCTTCTCGGGGGTGCTGTAGCCGTAGGCGACGTTCTCGCCGTAGGTGCTCCACGTGTATCCGGCGCGGGTGATGCGCTGGCCCGGGTCGGAGCCGTCGGATCCGGTGTGGGACATGTTGCTGTGGGAGGCCATGTCCGCGCTGTGGTCCTGCGCGGCCTTCGTGAGCTTCGCGTTGAGCGTGACGGCCGGGCAGCCGGCGGCGGCGCGCTCCTGGTTGACGAGCGAGAGGACCGCGGCGGCGGCACCCGTGGCGGGCGCGGCGGTGGTCTTCACGGGAGCGGGTGCGGGCGCCTGCGGCTTCGTGGTGGCCGCCGGCGGCTTCGCGGGCTGCGGCGCCTGGGAGGTCTGTACGACCGGCTGCGCGGGCGCGGCGGGGCTGCTCGGGGCGGCTTCCGCGGGGCTGCTCGGCGGAGCGCTCGGCAGCGGGGCCTCGACGGGCGGCTGGGTGGTGGGGGCGGCCACGGGCGCGTACTGCCGGGGGCGCTGGTCCTGACGGCTCGCGGCCCGGGTGCGGCCGTCGTCGTCCGAGTCGAAGCAGGCCATGGCGGCGGTGGGAACACCCACGATTCCCAGGGCGCTGACGGCTATGACTATTTTCCTGTACTGCTTCTTCTTCCGATGCTTCTGCATGCGTGACCTCATTCGGTGATCGCGAAGCTTCCGGCGCCGGAACTGCGGGATGCCGGAGGAATCGCCATTCTTAGAAGGGCGCCAAGGGCGTGGCAAGTTTCCGATTCCGGCGGGCCACGGGCATTCGGCACCCGGCTTGAAACGGACCGGTGAACATGCATGGTCACGATCCGATCACTGCCCCAACCGTCTGAGGGGTTCTCAGAAACGGCCGTGACCAGGCGGGTCGGCGGTCAGCCCATCGGTATCGCGGATTACGTTCCCCCAGTTGAGCGGAATGTCGAATCCAAAACGGACAAATATCGAAATGTCGACGAGTCTGAACGCCTTAAGGAGGTGGATATGCCGACCTCCCACCCGTGATGCATGTCACGTTTCCCGTGGGGAACCATCCGGCTCGGCTCACCTACGGCGCCCGGCTCTCCGGGAACCGGCTCGCGCGGACGCAGGAAACCACGGACGGGGACACCCTTCGACCCGTGAACGGACCGGCAAGAGGTAAACGCATTCCTGCCTTCGGCCGCCTTCGGCAATTCCCCGCTCCCGGCCTTCCGGCCCCCGCCACGGAAATCACTTGCAGGCCGGCGCCGCTGTCGGCGTCCAACGACCCGGCTAAGGCGCAGCGGTCACGCCCGCTGTCCCCGCATCGTCACCAGCCGGTGCACCACCTCGGAGTCCAATGAAGGGTTCGCCGCGGTCACGTGGGCCAGTTCCTCGTCGCCGAGGAGTTTCGTCAGCCGGGCTTGCGGAAGATTCGGGTGGCGTGCCGGCGCGGCGCGCACGGCAGGGTCCGGGTCCCGGGTGAGCCGCTCCACGGTTGCCGGCACGGTCTGGGGGGCACGGGCGGCCAAGGCGCAGACCTCAGGGTCCTCGTGCTCGGCGAAGGCGGCCAGGCCGGTCGTGGGGAAGTGCGGCCGGGGGGAGCCGGAGCGGGAACCCGGCCGCTCCCTTCGGGGCCGGTCGCGGCACGTGCGTTCGTCAGGCGGCCGCCGGTCCGTGGCAGGGGCACGGGTCTTTGCGCACCACCCGTGCGTTGTCGACGTACAGGAGCAGCGCCCCGTCCTCCGGGCATCTCAGACCGACCGAGATCCCCCGCACCGTCGTGCCGTCCTCGGCGAAGGACAGCGCGACGGCCGCCTGGAACACGTCGTGGCCCGCGGGGCAGCGGGGCAGGTCCGACGGCTCGAAGCCGGGGCCCGGAGACGCGGGCGGCAGCGGGGCCTCGGACGGTTCGAGCGTCCACGGGTACGCGGGCGGGTACACGTCGCCGTCCGCGATGCCGACGGGGAAGCAGCAGCCCACGCAGAAGCACTCGCCCTTGGCGACTTCGAGGCCGCCGCCCTCGGGACCGCACAGCTCGCACGCGACGGCCAGCGTCTCGACCCGTCCGCCCGGTTCGGTGCGGGTGGCACCGCGCACCAGGCGCAGCACCTCGTCGTGGCCCGCCGGCGGTTTCCCCGCCGACCCGTAGGCCGTCCACCCGGCTTCGTGATCCATAGATGGATCCTCGCACGCGGTCACACGGGCGTCGGATCACTTCGCTCCCAGGTCGCTCCTGATCATGGCCGTGGCCGATGCCAGGCGGCTGATGCCCTGCTGCACCTCGCGGATGCCCGCGGAGGCCCGGGGCTCGTCGTTCGCACCGGCCCCGGCGACGCATTCTTCGCCTCCGTGCTCGAAGGCGGTCAGGGCGTCGTTCCAGAACCCCCGGGCCTTCTTACTCGGCACGGGGCCGTGATTCTTGGCCTTCGCCACCTCGGCCAGCAGCTCCTGGCAGGCGGTGCCCCAGACGTCCATCGGGCGCATGCTCACCTCGTTGACCCGGCCCGAGGTCTCGGAGAGCGCCTTGATCCTGACGTCCCCCTCCGAGGACCACCACTCCTCCAGCTCCTCGCGCGGCGTCGAAGTGCAAGCGGTGAGCAGCAGCGCCGTGGCAACGGCGGTGAACAAGCGGACGCGGAAGCGCATGGAACCCCCCAGTTCGGTCGTGCCCGATCTTGACAGGAACTGTCGGTCCCGTCGCGGCTCTTGAGACTTTCGTGACGATGCCGTCAGCGCGGCGTCGCCTGGGGGCATGCCGTACGCCTACGACGCCACTGCGCGGCCTCGGCCGGATCGGGCCCGCCGCGGCCGGGACGGCCGACCGGCCGACCGCGTACGCGACCGGGCGTAGGGTGACCGGATGATCACAGTTCGCCGCGCGGGGCAGGACGACGGGGACATCCTCGGCGAGATCCATGCCGCAGCCTGGGAGGCGGCCTACGCCCCCTTCTTCGATCCGGAGTTCGCCGCTCAGGGGGTCCGGAGCCGGCGGACGAGATGGCACGAGAGGCTGGAGCGGCAGGACGGGGTCACGATGCTGGTGGCCGAACGCGACGGCCGCCCCCTGGCGCTGTCCGCGTTCAAACCGTCGGCGACCCGGCCGGGCCTCGCCGAGATCCTCTCCTTCTACAGCCACCCCGACGGCTGGGGCACCGGCGTCGCCGCCGTCCTGATGACCGGGACCCTCAACCACCTGCGCGAAACCGGGTTCGCCGGAGCCCACCTGTGGACCCTGCGCGACACCCCGCAGTCTCGGCGCTTCTACACGAAGTGCGGCTTCACCGAGTGCGGCACCGCACGCACCTTCGACTTCGGCGACGGAAAGCCCCTCGCCCAGGTCGCATACGAGCGCCCCTGCTAGCGGGCGACCGGACAGGACGCCCCTCAGCGCCGGGTGCGGACGCGGTTCAGGAGCTCCGACGCCGGGTGCGGGCCCGCTGGCTCCGGGTGGCGCGGCAGGTGGTGGGGCATCGAGCCGTACCAGGTGCGCGAGACGGTGTAGCCGAAGGCGAGGCAGAGCAGCCCGCCCACCGCGTCGAGCCAGAAGTGGTTGGCGGTGGCCACGATGACGACGAGGGTCACCGTCGGATAGAGCAGGCCCAGGATCCGGGCCCAGGGGGCCGAGGCGACCGCGAAGATCGTCAGCCCGCACCAGAGCGACCACCCTATGTGCATCGAGGGCATGGCGGCGTACTGGTTCGACATGTGCTTGAGGTTCCCGGAGGCCATGGAGCCCCAGGTGTGGTGGACCAGCACGGTGTCGATGAAGTTCTGCCCGTTCATCAGCCGGGGCGGCGCGAGCGGGTAGAGGTAGTAGCCGACCAGAGCGACGCCGGTGGTGGCGAAGAGGACGAAGCGGGTGGCGGCGTAGCGCCCCGGATGGAAACGGTAGATCCACACGAGCACGCCGATGGTCACGACGAAGTGGAGCGTGGCGTAGTAGTAGTTCATGCCCACGATCAGCCACGTCACGGAATTCACCGCGTGGTTGACCGACTCCTCGACGGCGATGCCGAGGGTCCGCTCGACGCTCCAGATCCAGTCGGCGTTCGCGAGGGCGTCCGCCTTCTGCTCGGGCACCGCATTGCGGATCAGCGAGTACGTCCAGTAGCTGACCGCGATGAGCAGGACCTCGAACCAGATCCGAGGCCTGCGAGGAGCACGCAGCCGGGTGAGCAGTGCGCGGTCGGAACCCGGGCGGGTCTCGGTCTCGGGGGGTGTCGAGACATCCGTCCGGGTTTCCAGTGTCTTCACGCTCGATTCACCCATGGGGAGAGAGTCTGCCAGATGCGTCCTCGTCTCCGATCATCCCTCGGGACGGTCTTCGCCGCAGCCGCTCAGCCTTGGGGACTAGACGGCCCTCAAGGCCGGCGCCGCTGCCCCGGCCCGGAGGCCGTGGAGCCGCGCACCACCAGCTCGGGCAGGAACACGAACTCGCTGTGCGGGGCGGGTGTACCGCCGATCTCCTCCAGCAGGGTCCGGACGGCCGCCTGCCCCATGGCCAGCACCGGCTGGCGGATGGTGGTCAGCGGCGGATCGGTGAACGCTATGAGCGGAGAGTCGTCGAAGCCGACCACCGACACTTCCTGCGGCACCTTCAGCCCCTGCTGCCGGGCGGCGCGGATCGCACCGAGCGCCATCATGTCGCTCGCGCACACCACCGCCGTGCAGCCCCGCGTGATCAGTGCGGCCGCGGCGGCCTGGCCGCCCTCCAGCGAGTAGAGGGAGTGCTGGATCAGCTCCTCGATCTCGGCCTCGCCGAGCCCGAGCCGCTCCTTCATACCGAGGCGGAACCCCTCGATCTTGCGCAGGACGGGCACGAACCGCTTCGGTCCGACCGCGAGCCCGATCCGCGTGTGCCCGAGCGCGGTGAGGTGGGTGACGGCGAGCTGCATGGCGGCCCGGTCGTCGGGGGAGACGAACGGGGCCTGCACCTTGTCGGAGAACCCGTTGATGAGGACGTACGGGACGCCCTGTCCGCGGAGTTGGTCGTAGCGGCCCATGTCGGCCGTCGTGTCGGCGTGCAGGCCGGAGACGAAGATGATCCCGGAGACCCCGCGGTCGACCAGCATCTCGGTCAGCTCGTCCTCGGTGGACCCGCCGGGCGTCTGCGTGGCCAGCACCGGCGTGTACCCCTGCCGGGTCAGGGCCTGGCCGATGACCTGGGCGAGCGCCGGGAAGATGGGGTTGTCCAGCTCGGGAGTTATCAGGCCGACGAGCCCCGCGCTGCGCTGGCGCAGTTTCACGGGCCGCTCGTAGCCGAGCACGTCGAGCGCGGCCAGCACGGATTCGCGGGTGCCTGCGGCCACGCCGGGCTTGCCGTTGAGCACGCGGCTGACTGTGGCTTCGCTGACCCCCGCCTGGGCTGCGATGTCGGCTAGCCGTGCGGTCACGGGATTGGACTGTACCGGTCGGACGTTCACCATGACCACCACGTGCACGAATCCGGGGGAAGCCGGACGGTGCGGCCGTCCGTCTCCACGGGCGAGCTGGAGAGGACAGGTCGCCCGGGAGCGGGGAGCTCGACCGGGCCGGACCGGGTGTTGAGGGTGCAGGCGAAGCCGGGGCGGGTGAAGAGGAGGACGCCTTCGGGCGCGGGCTGCCAGCACATCCCGGAGGGGTACGGGGCTTCGGCCGCGGCATCGGTCCCCGCTTCGGGCGCGCCCAGGCCGGGCATCGCCCGGCGCAGTTCGAGGGCGGCGCGGTACAGCTCCAGGGTGGAGTGGGGGTCGCCGGTCTGGGCGGCCACGCTGAGGTCGCGCCAGTCGGCGGGCTGCGGGAGCCAGCTCCCGGCCGGGCCGAAGTCGTACGGCGGCTCCGCGCCGGACCAGGGAAGAGGCACCCGGCACCCGTCGCGCAGCCCATCCTGTCCGGCGGCCGTCTCCGCCTCCGCAACTGCCTCCGGCGCGGTCGACGGTCCCGGGTCCGGCGCGGTTGCCCGCCCGGCCTCCGGCCCGGTGCCCGGTCCGGCCTCCGGCCCGGTGCCCGGTCCGGCCTCCGGCCCGGTGCCCGGTCCGGCCTCCGGCCCGGCGGAGGTAGCGAGAGGTGCCCCCCTGCCGGCCCCGGCTTCGGTGAGAACTCCGGCCTGCGGTCCGGCGCCGGCGGCGCTGCCGACCGCCGCTCTGGCGGGGGCCCCGCTGCCGGCCTCCGGGTCCGCCGGCCCGGCGGCCTGCGGAACGGACACGGCGCCGGTCCGGCCCGCCGTTGCCGCATGCGTACCGGACCCGGACCGGATGCGGTCTTGCGCCGGCAGCCCGGCCCCCGCAAGGCCAGGGGCCACGGCCTCGGCCTTGGCCTGGGCGTCGATTCCGTCCCTGGCCACCGCCGCGGACCCGGTCAGGGCGTCGCCTCCGGGCCGGGGCACGGCCACGGCCACGGTCAGGGTGTTGCCCCCGGCTCCGGCTCCGGCCCCGGCTCCGGCCCCGGCTCCGGCTCCCGCGCCGGCCTGGGCCATGGCCTTCGCCCCGGCCCCGGAATCCTGTCGGCGGCGCCCCCGGCGGAAGGCCGGGTCCTGGCGGACCTCGTCCGGCAGGTCCAGCACCTCCGGGAGGCCGAGCTCCTCCCCCTGGTAGAGGTACGCCGACCCGGGCAGGGCCAGCATCAGCAGGGCGGCGGCCCGCGCGCGGGCGAGGCCCCGGGCCCCGCCCCCGTAGCGGGTCACATGGCGTACGACGTCGTGGTTGGACAGCACCCACGTGGTCGGGGCGCCGACCGAGGTGGTGGCGGCCAGG
Organism: Streptomyces sp. NPDC054849; assembly: GCF_053610945.1. Classification (NCBI taxonomy): domain Bacteria; kingdom Bacillati; phylum Actinomycetota; class Actinomycetes; order Kitasatosporales; family Streptomycetaceae; genus Streptomyces; species Streptomyces sp. NPDC054849. Next base: position 7,076 of record NZ_JBSGZI010000154.1, on the reverse strand, counting down.
GACTCGTCGATCACGGTGCGCATCGTGGCCGGGTCCCACGGGCAGTTCAGGAAGCGGAAGTTGAAGGCCTGGTGCAGTTCGTCGGGCCGCACGTACAGGGCGAGCCGTTCGGAGGTCGGCGCCCAGGCCTCGGCCACCCCGATGCGCCGGCCCTCGTAGGAGTCGAGGAGGCGGCGCCAGGAGCGGTGAATGGCGTGGACCGCGTCCTGGTCGAAGAAGGGGAGCGGTTCGGTTCCGATCAGGGTGGCCTGGGCACCGCGCCCGATGTCCGGCAGGCCCGGCGCCTTGACCATGCCGTGGGCGACGTCGATGCGGAAGCCGTCGACGCCGAGGTCGAGCCAGAACCGCAGCACGGAGTCGAACTCGGCGGCGACCTCCGGATGGTCCCAGTCCAGGTCCGGCTGCTCGGGGGCGAAGAGGTGCAGGTACCACTCGCCGTCCGGGGTCCGGGTCCAGGCGGGGCCGCCGAAGATCGACTCCCAGTCGTTCGGCGGCTCCGCGCCGCCGGGCCCCCGCCCCGGCCGGAAGTGGTAGCGGGCCCGGGCCTCCGCGTCCCCGGCGAGGGCGGCGCGGAACCACGGGTGCTGCTCGGAGGTGTGGTTCGGCACCACGTCGATGATGACCCGCAGCCCGAGCGCGTGCGCCGCCCGGACGAGCTCGTCGGCGTCGGAGAGGTCACCGAAGAGAGGGTCGACGGCCCGGTAGTCGGCGACGTCGTAGCCGCCGTCCGCCTGCGGGGAGACGTAGAAGGGGGTCAGCCACACGGCGTCGACCCCGAGGCGGGCGAGGTGGGAGAGGCGGGAGCGGACGCCGCGCAGGTCTCCGACGCCGTCGCCGTCGCTGTCGGCGAAGGAGCGCACGTACACCTGATAGATGACGGCATCGCGCCACCAGCCACCGTTCGCGGTCGCGTTGCTGGAAGAGCTTGCAAGCTGGACGGCCGTCGAGTCGTGGGTCATATCGGGGTCAACGCGGCTACACACCCCCTGGTTGCGGGCCCGGACAGTCGAAGGTGACTCGAACTAACAGCAAGCTGCGGCAACCGTACGGACACACGGATGTAACGATCAGCGTCTCTTGCAGAAAGTTGCCGCAAGGCCTTTCGGTCGTCTTTCAGTCTTGTTAGGTTCCTGGCAACTCGGGACCGCGAGGGCGCGGCCGGGATCATCGAAGGAGTTCATATGCGGCGTGGCATAGCGGCCACCGCGCTGGTCGCGGCCCTGGCGCTCGCGGCGACGGCTTGCGGCGGTGACACCAAGGACGACGGCGAGACCAAGGCCGGCGGCGAGCTTTCCGGCACGGTCACGTGGTGGGACACCTCGAACGACGCCGAGAAGGCCAGCTTCCAGAAGATCGCTGAGGCGTTCACCGCGAAGCACCCGAAGGTCACCGTCAAGTACGTCAACGTTCCGTACGGCGACGCGCAGAACAAGGTCAAGAACGCCTTCAGCAGCGGCTCCGAAGCGCCTGACGTGATCCGCGCCGACGTCGGCTGGGTCGCGGACTTCGCCTCGCTGGGCTACCTCGACGAGGTCCCCGCCGAGACGGCGAAGAAGGTCGACGCCGAGTTCCTCCCGCAGGCCGCGGCCAGCGGCAAGTACGAGGGCAAGACCTACGCCGTCCCGCAGGTCATCGACACCCTCGGCCTCTTCTACAACAAGAAGATGCTCGCCGACGCCGGCGTCCAGCCCCCCAAGACGCTGGAGGAGCTGAAGACGGCCGCCGCCGCCATCAAGGCGAAGAGCGGCAAGGCCGGTCTCTACCTGCGCGGCGACGACTCCTACTGGTTCCTCCCGTTGATCTACGGCGAGGGCGGCGACCTCGTCGACGCGAAGACCAAGACGGTCACCGTCGACAACGAGGCGGGCGTCAAGGCCTTCAAGACCGCCCGCGACCTGGTCACCTCGGGCGCGGCGGTCACCAACGCCACCGACGGCTGGACCAACATGCAGACGGCCTTCAAGTCGGGCGAGGCCGCCATGATGATCAACGGTCCGTGGGCGGTCGCCGACACCTACGCCGGTGACCAGTTCAAGGACAAGGCCAACCTCGGCGTCGCCGCCGTCCCGGCCGGTTCCGCCAAGGCGGGCGCCCCGCAGGGCGGCCACGACCTCGGCGTCTACGCCGGTTCGAAGAACCGCGCCGCGGCCCACGCCTTCGTGGACTACATGACCTCGCAGGAGGTCCAGGTGCAGTCCGCCAAGGAGCTCAGCCTGCTCCCGACCCGTACCGCCGCCTACGAGCAGCCGGACGTCAAGAGCAGCGAGATGGTGCAGTTCTTCAAGCCGGCCGTCGACAAGGCCGTCGAGCGCGCCTGGATCCCGGAGAACGGCTCCCTCTTCGAGCCGCTGAAGGTCGAATACACCAAGGCGATCACCGGGGCGTCGAGCCCGGAGGACGCGGCCAAGGCGGCCGGCATCGAGTTCCGCAAGATCCTCAAGGGCTGGAAGTAACGAAACCATGGCTGCTCACACCAGCCAGTCGGTGGCGAAGGCCGCGGGCGACGGCGTCGGAGACGACGCTGCCGCCCGCGGCCGGAGCCGCAGGACTGACAGCAGGGTTCCCGGTGGACTGAGGCGCGCCCTCGCCACCCACTGGTACGCCTGGGCGATGATCGCCCCGGTGGTGCTCGTCCTCGGCGTGATCATCGGCTGGCCGCTGGTCCGGGGCGTCTACCTGTCGCTGACCGACGCGAACGAGCGCAACGTCTCGCGCACCATCGGCGTCCGCCACATCGAGGCCACGTACGAGTTCGTCGGCCTCGACAACTACGTGGACGTGCTCAGCGACCCGGTGTTCCTGCAGCGGCTGGTGTGGACGGTGGTGTGGACCGTCGCGTGCGTGTCCATCACCTTCGCGCTCGGCCTGGCCCTGGCCAACATGCTCAACCGGGACTTCAAGGGCCGCGCCGCCTACCGGATGGCGCTCATCCTGCCCTGGGCCGTCCCCGGCTTCGTCTCCGTCTTCGCCTGGCGGTTCCTCTTCAACCGCGACAACGGCATCCTCAACAAGATCCTCGACGGTGGCGGCATCGCCGCCGTCCCGTGGCTCGACGACCCGACCTGGGCCAAGTTCTCGGTCATCGCCGTCAACGTCTGGCTCGGCGTCCCCTTCATGATGGTCGCCCTGCTCGGCGGACTGCAGTCGATCCCCGGCGAGCTGTACGAGGCCGCCGAGATGGACGGCGCGAGCGCCTGGCAGCGGTTCCGGCACATCACGCTGCCCGGGCTGCGCGCCGTGAGCATGACGGTGATCCTGCTCTCCACCATCTGGACCTTCAACATGTTTCCGGTGATCTTCCTGCTCACCCGGGGCGGACCAGGAGACTCCACCGAGATCCTGGTGACCCAGGCCTTCCGCGAGGCCTTCATCACGAGCCCGCGCGACTTCGCCGTCTCCGCGACGTGGGGCGTGCTGATCCTCCTGCTGCTCATGATCTTCGCGCTGGTCTACCGGCGCTCGCTGCGCAAGCAGGGAGAGGTGTGGTGACCATGTCCTCCACTCGCACGCGGGGCAGCCGTACCCCGCTCGCCTCCGTCGGCCTGCACGCGACCCTGATCGTCGCGGCCGTGATCGCCGTCTTCCCCGTGCTGTGGATCCTGCTGACCTCGCTCAAGCCGCAGCAGCACGCGATCTCCACGGACTTCGTCAAGGAACCGACCCTCGGCAACTACACGTACCTGCTGGAGTCGAGCCACTTCCTCAGCTGGTTCGCGAACTCCGTCCTGGTCGCCGGCGTCACCACCGTCCTCGGTGTGTTCATCGCCGCCACCACCGGATACGCGGTCAGCCGTTTCAAGTTCCCCGGCATGAAGCCGCTGATGTGGACCCTGCTCATCACGCAGATGTTCCCCATGGCGATCCTCATCGTCCCGCTCTACAACCTGATGGGCGACCTCGGCCTGCTCAACCAGCCGGTCGGCCTGATCATCACCTACCTCACCATCGCCGTGCCGTTCTGCGCGTGGATGATGAAGGGCTTCTTCGACACCATCCCGGTGGAGATCGACGAGTCCGGCCGCGTCGACGGGCTCAACCCCTTCGGCACCTTCTGGCGGCTGATCCTGCCGCTCGCCAAGCCCGGCCTCGCCGTCACCGGCTTCTACTCCTTCATCACCGCCTGGGGCGAAGTCGCGTACGCCTCCGCCTTCATGGTCGGTGACGAGAACCTCACCCTGGCCGGGGGCCTGCAGACCTTCGTCACGCAGTACACCTCCAACTGGGGTGCGATGAGCGCCGCCTCGGTGCTCATCGCCATCCCCGCGGCGATCTTCTTCGTTTTCGCCCAGCGTCACCTCGTCGCCGGGATGACGGCAGGCGCCACCAAGGGCTGACCACCCGTGCCTGCCCCCTCTCACCCCCGGCCCGACCTCTCCAAGGACGACATGACCCAGCACCTCGCCGAAGCACTTCCCACCTCCACCGGCACCCAGCCCGGCTGGTGGAGAGAAGCGGTGATCTACCAGGTCTATCCGCGCAGTTTCGCCGACTCCAACGGGGACGGCATGGGGGACCTCGAAGGCGTCCGCAGCCGCCTGCCCTACCTCAAGGAGCTGGGCGTCGACGCCGTCTGGCTCAGCCCCTTCTACGCCTCCCCGCAGGCCGACGCGGGCTACGACGTCGCCGACTACCGGGCCATCGACCCGATGTTCGGCACCCTGCACGACGCCGACGCCGTGATCCGCGAAGCCCACGAACTGGGCCTGCGCATCATCGTGGACCTGGTCCCGAACCACTGCTCCGACCAGCACGAATGGTTCAAGCAGGCCCTGCGCGAGGGCCCGGGCACCCCGCTGCGCGAGCGCTTCCACTTCCGCCCCGGCCAGGGCGAGAACGGGGAGCTGCCGCCCAACGACTGGGAGTCCATCTTCGGCGGACCCGCCTGGACCCGCGTCGCGGACGGCGAGTGGTACCTGCACCTCTTCGCCCCCGAGCAGCCCGACTTCAACTGGGAACACCCGGCCGTCCAGGACGAGTTCCGCTCCATCCTGCGGTTCTGGCTCGACCTCGGCGCCGACGGCTTCCGCATCGACGTCGCCCACGGCCTGGTCAAGGCCCCCGGCCTGCCCGACCTCGGCCGCGACGAGCAGCTCAAGCTCCTGGGCAACCAGGTCCTGCCCTTCTTCGACCAGGACGGCGTCCACGAGATCTACCGCTCCTGGCGCCGGGTCCTCGACGAATACGCGGGGGACCGCATCGGCGTCGCCGAGGCATGGACGCCGAGCGCCGACCGGACCGCGCTCTACCTGCGCCCCGACGAGCTGCACCAGGCCTTCAACTTCCACTACCTGAGCACCGGCTGGGACGCCGAGGCGCTGCGCGGCGCCATCGACGACTCGCTCGACTCGATGCGGCCGGTCGGCGCGCCGACCACGTGGGTGCTGTCCAACCACGACGTGGTCCGCCACCGCACCCGGTTCGGCAGCCTGGAGCGTGCACGCGCCGCCGCGCTGCTGATGCTGGCCCTGCCCGGGTCGGCGTACGTCTACCAGGGCGAGGAGCTGGGCCTTCCGGAGGTGGTGGACCTGCCGGACGAGGTGCGCCAGGACCCCTCCTTCTTCAAGGCGAACGGCCAGGACGGCCTCCGCGACGGCTGCCGCGTGCCGATCCCGTGGTCCGGCGACCAGGCCCCGTACGGCTTCGGCACCGGCGGCAGCTGGCTGCCGCAGCCCGCCGAGTGGGCCGGCCTCAGCGTGGAGGCGCAGACCGGCGACCCGGCGTCCACGCTGGAGCTGTACCGCTCGGCCCTGCGGGTGCGGCGCGCGCACCCGGCGCTGGGCGCGGGCGACGCCGTCGAGTGGCTGCCGGCTCCGGAGGGCGTACTCGCCTTCCGCCGCGGCGACTTCGTCTGCACCGTCAACACCACGGACGCGCCGCTGCCGCTGCCCGCGCCGGGCACCGCCCTGCTCGCGAGCGGCGAGCTCGCCGACCCCGATGTGCTGCCCGCCGACACCACGGTGTGGTGGCAGGGGTGACTTCCCCGCTGCGGCTGACGGACATCGCTGCGCAGGCCCAGGTCAGCGAGGCGACCGTCAGCCGCGTGCTCAACGGCAAACCGGGCGTCGCGGCCGGCACCCGGCACAAGGTGCTGGCCGCGCTCGACCTGCTGGGCTACGAGCGGCCCGTACGGCTCAAACGCCGTAGCAACGGCCTGGTCGGATTGCTGATCCCGGAACTCACCAACCCCATCTTCCCGGCGTTCGCGCAGGTCATAGAACAGGCGCTCGCCGGGCACGGGTACACGCCGGTGCTGTGCACGCAGACCCCCGGCGGGGCCACCGAGGACGAGCTGGTGGAGCAGCTGGAGGAGCGCGGGGTCACGGGGATCGTCTTCCTGTCGGGTCTGCACGCCGACGCGGCGGCCGACCCAGCCCGCTATCAGCGGCTCGCCGCCCGCGGCGTTCCGTTCGTCCTGATCAACGGCTTCAACGAGCAGATCAGCGCGCCCTTCGTCTCGCCGGACGACCGGGCGGCGGCGGACATGGCGGTGCGGCACCTGGAGGACCTGGGCCACCGGAGGATCGGCCTGGCCATCGGCCCGACGCGGTACGTGCCGTCGGCCCGCAAGGAGCAGGGGTTCCTCGCGGCGGTGCCCTCGGCCGAGTCCGAGGGGCTGATCCAGCGGACCCTGTTCACGGTGGAGGGCGGCCACGCGGCGGGCATGGCCCTGCTGGAGCGCGGCTGCACGGGCATCGTGTGCGGCAGCGACCCGATGGCACTGGGCGTCATCCGCGCGGCACGCGAGCGCGGGCTGCGGGTGCCGGAGGACGTGTCGGTCGTCGGCTTCGACGACTCCCCGCTGATCGCGTTCACGGACCCGCCGCTGACGACGGTCCGCCAGCCGGTACGGGCGATGGCGACGGCAGCGGTGGGCGCCCTGCTGGAGGCGGTCTCCGGCACACCGGTCCAGCGCACCGAGTACGTCTTCCAGCCGGAGCTGGTGGTCCGCGGCTCGACCTCGGCCCCACCGACCCGCTCCCTCTGAACTCGGGGCTTCCCCCGAGACCCCGCCCGGGGGGCGGGCCCCCGCCCGGGGGGGGCGCGGCCGGCCCGGTGAGGCGGCGGTGAGGCGGCTC
>NZ_JBSGZI010000153.1:0-14233 GCF_053610945.1 Streptomyces sp. NPDC054849 | reverse complement strand
GAGGAACGCTGAAAGACCGCCGCCCCGCAGCCTTCACGCTGCGGGGCGGCGGTTTTTTCGTACGGGCGGGACACGGCCGCAGCCTCGAAGGGCATCGGGCCGTCCTTCGGGTACGGGGAGACCGGCCCCCGGGGAGGCCGGTTCCGGTCAACGCCGCTCGCTCGCCCCCGGCAACGCGAGCTCGAACCAGACCACCTTTCCGCTGCTGAGCCGGGTGGCTCCCCAGCGGCGCGCCATCCGGTTGACCAGGAACAGGCCGCGGCCGCCCTCGTCGGTGTCCCGTGCCCGGCGCTGGCGGGGCAGCTGCGGGGAGTCGTCGCCGACCTCGCAGCGCAGCACGTCCGTCCGCAGCAGGCGCAGCGTCACGGGCCGCTCCGCGTACCGGACGGCATTGGTGACGACCTCGCTGACCAGCAGCTCCAGCGAGTCGCTCAGCTCCTCCAGGCCCCATCGGGTGAGGGCGCGGCGGGCGAACCGGCGGGCCCGCCCCGGGGCGGTCTCCTCCGGGTCCAGGAACCAGTACGCGACGTCACTGGGCGCGATGCCGTCGAAGCGGGCCGCGAGCAGCGCGATGTCGTCGTCCCGGTCACCCGGTCCCAGCATGTCCAGGACGTCGTCGCACAGGGCCTCCAGCGGCGGCGGGTGGTCCAGGCCGGTCAGCTGCGCGGTGGTCGCCAGGCGTTCGCGGAGCTGCTCGATGCCGGTCCACACGTCCCGCAGGCGCGATTCCACCAGACCGTCGGTGTACAGCAGCAGGGTGGCCCCGGCGGGCGCGTCCAGCTCCACCGCCTCGAAGTCCACGCCGCCGACGCCGATGGGGGCGCCGGGCGGGACGCGCAGCACCTCGGCGCGGCCGCCCAGGTGCAGCAGCACCGGCGGCGGGTGGCCGGCGTTGGCGATGGTGATCCGGTGCGCGACGGGGTCGTAGACGGCGTACAGGCAAGTGGCCATGCGGTCGGAGCCGAGCCGCTGAGCCTGCTCGTCCAGGTGGTGAAGGACCTCCGCGGGCGGCAGGTCCAGCTGCGCGAGGGTCTGCGCGGTGGTGCGGAGCTGGCCCATGATCGCGGCGGAGGTCATGGAGTGGCCCATGACGTCGCCGACGACCAGCGCGACCCTGCTGCCGGGCAGCGGTATGGCGTCGTACCAGTCGCCGCCGACCCGAGCCGTCTCGGCGGCGGGCAGATAGCGGGAGGCCAGGCGCACGCCGGTGGGCTGCGGAAGGCTGTCGGGCAGCATGGTGCGCTGGAGCTCGTCGGCGATGTACGCCTCACGGCCGTACAGGACCGCCTTGTCGATGCCGAGCGCGGTGTGCGTGGCCAGTTGGGCGGCGACCAGGAGGTCGTTCTGCTCGAAGGCCGGACGCTCGGGGCTGCGCAGGAAGACGGCGGCGCCGATCACACGGCGCCGACCGCGCAGGGGCGCGAGGACGGCCCGGTTGCCGCGCGGCAGCGGATGGTCCACGCCGAGCAGCTCGGGCAGCGCGGCCCTGGCGGCGGCGGAGGAGCCGAAGACGGGCCGTACGCCGCGCAGCACCTCGGCGAGCGCGCCGCCGGGCCGGATCTCGCACAGCTCGGCCGCGGGCAGGTCACCCTGCGGGCCGACCAGCGGCAGCTGGCTGAAGTCGAGCTCGCCGGTGGCCCCCGCGGCCCCGGCGAGGTCCAGGCCCGCGCCCATGGTGGTGCTGTTGTCGGTGAGGTCGTCGATCGGCCGGAGCCGGTCGGTGCGCCGCAGCCTTAAAACGACCGGCCCGACGGGGCGTTCGTCCCCGACCGGGAGCGGGTCGCGCAGATAGACGAGGATGGCGTCCGAAAAGGTCGGCACGGTGGCCCTGCACAGGCCGAGCACGATCTCGTCGAGGTCGATGCCGCGGGCGATGCGCCGGGTCGCGGCGCCGACGAAACGCAGCCGGTCCCCTTCGCGGCGCGTGGCGGTCGCCTCTGCGGCGCCCCCGCCCGGTGTTGCGGACCCGCCGCCGTGACGGCCGGCTCCGCCCCCGACGCCCGCGCTCTCGCCGCTGTCGCCGCCCTCGGCCGGGCCGGCGCCTTCGCCGCGCGGACGCGGTGCCTCGGCGGGAGCGCCGAGCCCAGGGCCGCCGAGTCCGGCGCCACCGGTCGCCGGGTCGCGGACGGTCGCATCGTGCCGCGGGCGGGCTGCGCCCGGGCCCGGCTCCGCCGAGGCCGGCGCCTCACCCGGACCCGGCACGGCCGCGTTACGGCGGGGCCGGGGGAGTCCTGCACCGCCGCCCGCGCCGGGGCCCGCCGCTGAGCGGGCCGCACGGACGTCGGAGGCCGCTGCGGCGGCGCCGCCCGGCTCCGCCGCGGGGCCCTTGCCGGTGCCCGCGGCATGCGTGCGCACGGCCTCGGCGGCGGCGATGGGCGCCTTGCCGTGGCCGGCCTCGTCCGTACCTCCGCCGGAGGCGACGGGCTGCGGGCCCTCCTGGGAGGTGGGGTACTCCGTCACGCGTGGAATTCCGTCCGTTTGCGCTCGATGTGCGCTGCACTCAACTCGGTCAGTCGCGGTATACCCGCTCAGCGGCCCGGGCACCATCGCCCCGAGGTTCCTCCCCAAACTTCTCGGCCGGCCTGCGGCCGGGAGCTGCCACCGGGCGGATCCCCGCCCCTCGCTGCCTCTCGTCCTGCGTCGACCTCCGGTCAAGTCCCGCTTGCGGCCCGGCTCTTGCACAGGTGCGGCGGTACCGCATCTCCCCCGCGCGCGACCTCGCGGATGCCGATCCTACGGTCGAACCCCGGGGGCGCATCAAGGGTCTCATGAGGTCATATGCGCCGGGGTGTGGTCCCAGCCCTCCGGCAGGGCCGGAATCCTCCAGGCCGGATCCGGCCGCCAGTCCTGCCAGCCGTCGGAGAACGGAGTTCCCCATTCTTTGATCACCTCGACCGCCGAGAGCCCGGCCTCCCGGACCCGCTGCGCCCGCTGACGGTCCATCAGGCCGGACCGCTGGGCCTGGGCGAACTCGTCCTCGTCCAGCCACTTCCAACTGCGGTCCGGATAGACGGCGATGTCGAGGAAGTGGTCCTCGGAGTCGACCCCGCCCGCCCACCGGGCCCGCGGCTCCTCCAGGTTCACGTACCAGTTCTTGAACTGCCAGCCGCGACCCCAGAACAGCCACACCGACCACGGGTCACCGGGCCGGGCCAGCTTCAGGACCCCGCCGCCGAACCAGCGCGAGCGTGCGGTCGTCCGCGGTGCGGTGTAGCGGGTGGCGAGGGGCTCCTCGTGGACCGGCGTGCCGTCGGCGAGGACCGGCTTGACGCACTCGGTGCCGGGGGCCATCCAGACGGCCAGAAGCTCGTCGGTGTCCTGCACCACGGTGACGGGGCGGCAGATGTGCACCGCTCCCTTCAGCCCCGGGGCGTGGTCGCGGTAGCGCCAGAGGATCTGCTCCCCCGGTGCCCAGCGCATGCCCTGCGCGGGGTTCCGCGGCGCGCTGTGCGCCGCGCCGCTCCCGGGCTTGAAGGTACCTGTCATGCGCAGATCTTAGGGCGGGGCTCCGTACGCCCGCTGCGGTGCAGGTCACCGCGGGTCGCCCCGGCGGAGTCGGGGGGCGGGTCCGGGGACGATATTCGGCCGGATCCGGCCCCCGCCCGGGGTGGGTCCGTGAGGTTCAGGGATGCGTCATGCGCAGGACGTCCAGTGCCTCGTCGAGCTGTTCCAGGGTGAGGGCGCCGCGGTCGACGTAGCCGGACTCCAGGACGACCTCCCTGATCGTCTTGCGTTCGGCGAGGGACTTCTTGGCGACCTTGGCCGCCTCCTCGTAGCCGATGTAGCGGTTCAGCGGGGTCACCACGGAGGGCGAGGACTCGGCGTACTCCCTGGCCCGCGCCTCGTTCGCGGTGATCCCGTCCACCGTACGGTCGGCCAGCAGGCGGCTCGCGCTGCCGAGCAGCCGGATCGATTCGAGCAGGTTGCGGGCCATCACCGGGAGCATCACGTTGAGCTCGAAGTTGCCGGCGGCGCCCGCCACCGCCACGGTGGCGTCGTTCCCCATGACCTGCGCGGCGACCATCAGAACGGCCTCCGGGACCACCGGATTGACCTTCCCCGGCATGATCGACGATCCCGGCTGAAGATCCGGGAGATTGATTTCGGCCAATCCGGTGCGCGGGCCGGAGGCCATCCAGCGCAGATCGTTGGAGATCTTGGTGAGTGAGACGGCGACCGTCCGGAGCATCCCCGAGGTCTCCACCAGGGCGTCCCGCGCCCCTTGGGCCTCGAAGTGGTCGCGCGCCTCGGTCAGCGGCAGTCCGGTGGCGACCGCCACCTGGGCGATCACGGAGGCGGAGAAACCGGGCGGGGTGTTGATCCCGGTGCCCACGGCGGTGCCGCCCAGCGGCAGCTCGGCGAGCCGGGGCAGGGCCGAGCGCAGCCGCTCGACGCCGTAGCGGATCTGGGCCGCGTAGCCGCCGAACTCCTGGCCGAGGGTGACCGGGGTCGCGTCCATCAGGTGGGTCCGCCCGGCCTTGACCATCCGCGCGAACTCGGCGGCCTTGCGCTCCAGTGCGGCGGCCAGGTGCTCCAGCGCCGGAATCAGCTCGCCGGTGACGGCGGCGGTGGCGGCGATGTGGATGGACGACGGGAAGACGTCGTTGGAGCTCTGCGAGGCGTTGACGTCGTCGTTGGGGTGGACCTCCCGCCCGAGGCGCTCGGTGGCCAGGGTGGCGATCACCTCGTTGGCGTTCATGTTGGACGAGGTCCCCGAGCCGGTCTGGAAGACGTCCACCGGGAAGTGGTCGTCCCAGCGGCCGTCCGCGACCTCGGCGGCGGCGGACCGGATCGCGTCGGCGACGTCCTGGTCCACCACGCCGAGCCGCGCGTTCACCACGGCGGCGGCCGCTTTGATCCGGGCGAGGGCCTCGATGTGGGCGCGTTCCAACCGCTGCCCGGACACGGGGAAGTTCTCCACCGCGCGCTGGGTCTGCGCACGCCACTTGGCGTTCAGGGGCACCCGTACGTCGCCCATGGAGTCGTGCTCGATCCGGAACGCGTCGGCCTGCTGATGTTCGGTCATTTTCCCGGCCTCCTCAAAAAGTTGAGCAATTGTCTTGTTCGAAGTGTTCCCAAGTCCCCTACCGGCCAGTAAATACCGTGGGTAACACTGACATCCGGGGAGGCGTTCATGGCACGTGCCCGTACGAGACCCATGCTCAGATCTACCGTCGCCGCCGTCGCGGCGATCGCGGCCGCCCTGGCGGGCGTCACCGCCATCACCCCCATGGCCCAGGCGGCGACCACCGCCGGGGTGGTCACCCCCCTGTCGCCCGAGCTGGAGGCCATCCGCGCCGCGGAGGCCGTCGAGATCTACGGCGACGCGGCCGTCCGTCCGCTGAACGAGCGCAAGACCGGACTCATATCACTGGGCGACAGCGAGATCTCGGGCGAGGGCGTCGGCACCTACGACCCCGCGACCAACACGCCGGACAACCAGTGCCACCGATCGCCGGACTCGGCGATCCACCGCACCGGCATCCCGGCCGACCTCACCTTCAACGTCGCCTGCTCCGGCGGCTACACCGGCAACATCAGGATCGGCGGCAGCAAGCAGTACGCCGACGAACTGGTGCAGAGCGACAGCCTGGCCGTCAAGGCCCGCAACACGAAGATCAAGATGGTCCTGCTCGTCGCCGGGGCCAACGACGACCTGCAGTTCGGTCCGGTCATGACCGACTGCGTGACCCGGTGGGTCCTCAGCCAGGGCACCTGCGAGCCCAAGTACGCCCCCGGCTGGCAGGCGCGGGTCGACGGCCTGAAGCCCAAGGTCGAGGCCACGGTCGCCGACCTCAAGAAGGTCATGCGCGACGCCGGTTACGCCGACTCCGACTACAAGCTGGTCGTCATGGGCTACCCGAGCCCCATCGGCCCCGACTTCTACGACAACCCCAACTTCCCCGGCAAGCTGCCCGGCGGCTGCGCCGGCTACGACTCCGACGCCACCTGGGGCCGCAACTACGCGGTACCCACCTTCGAGAAGGGCATGCGCGCGGCGGCCCTCGCCTCCGGAGCGATCTACCTGGACAACTCGCGGCTCTTCCACGGGCACGAGGTGTGCATGGAGGACACCTGGGCCCGCGGGCTCTACCTGGACCTCGGGGACCACTTCCCCTGGGACGAGAACACCGCCCGCCAGTCCTTCCACCCCAACTACCGGGGCCACGGGGCGTTCGCGTCCTGCCTGACCCAGCTGTACGCCTCGGGCCTGCGCGAGGCCTCCTGCGCCGACCCCGCGAGCACCGGAACGCCCGTGTTGCAGGCCGGGGCCTGGGACGACACGTTCAAGCCCTTGAAGAACGAGGCGACCGGCAACTGTCTCGACGCCTTCGGCGGCTCCAGCGCCAATGCGACCAAGATCGTGGGCTGGGACTGCCACGGGGGCCGTAACCAGGGCTGGTGGTACGACTCCGCACGCAAGGCCGTCCACATCGAGCTCACCCAGGACCGCTGCCTCGACGCCCCCGGCGCCGGCTACGGCTCCGGCACCGGCCTGATCATCTGGAACTGCCACGGCGGCGCGAACCAGAAGTTCGTCCGCGACGGCGCCACCATCCGCCCCGCGGCCGCCACGGGCATGTGCCTGACGGTGGCAGCCGCCCACGAACCGCTGCGTCTGCAGACCTGCAACGGGTCCGCCAACCAGCGCTTCGTGTAACCGCCCCGTCCTCTTCCGACCCCCGACCACCGACCCCCGACCACCGACCCCCGACACCGTCTCCCTCCGACCCCTCAGTCCCTCCGACCCGTCACCCCCTCCGACCCCCACGCCCGGCCGGCGCACCCCGGCCGGGTGTCGCCCCTGCCCGTGGCCGTCCCGTGCCGGCCGGGCGTGACCCGGAGCGCTCTCGGCCTGTCCCGCCGCCAGGCGGGGCCCAGACGGGGCCCAGACGGGGCGCCAGACGGGGCGTCAGAGGCCTTCCAGCTGCTCCCGGACCTGCCGAGGCCGGTTGGTGATGAGGGTGTCGACGCCCAGGCGCAGGCACAGTTCAACGTCCCGTGGCTCGTCCACGGTCCACACCCGTACCGAAAGCCCCTTGGCCTTCAGCCGCCCCACCAGTCCCGGGTCCCTGCGCACGAGATCAATGCCCGGGCCCGCGTGGGTCGCGTACGGCGGGCGTACCGGGCGCAGTCGCCGCTCGATCAGGTAGACGGCGGGCAGGCCGGGCGCGAGCCGGTGCAGCCGGGTCAGCGCGTTGCGGGAGAAGCTCATCACCTCGACCAGGCCGGCCGATCCGTCGGCCAGCCCGTACGCGCGGAGCATCCTGACCAGTTCGGCCTCCAGTCGGCCGCCCGCGCGGGTCGGGTGCTTGGTCTCGACGGCGAGCCCGACCGGCCGGGGCGCCGCCAGCGCCTCCCGGAGCAGGTCCTCGAAGAGCAGCACGCGGGCGCCGGCGTGCCCGGCCCCCTTCCACGCCCCGAAGTCGAGGGCGGACAGCTCCTCGTAGGTCATCTCGGAGACCAGTCCCCGCCCGTCGGAGGTCCGCTCCACGCGCCGGTCGTGCACACAGACCAGCTTGTGGTCGGCCGTGAGCCGTACGTCGCACTCGAGCGCGTCGGCCCCGTCGGCGATGGCCTGCCGGTAGGCGGCGAGGGTGTGCTCGGGGTGCGCGTGGGAGGCCCCGCGATGGGCGACCACCCGGACGGCGCGTGCGGTGCGGAGGGGGGACGTCGCAGTCATACGGAAATCCTTGCAAACCAGGGTGAACGCGCAGGCGCGGGGCTGTGTACCCGACGTTAACCGGATGCGCCGCCGCTCCCGCGCAGGGCACGGTGACGCCATGCCCGATCCGACGATGCTCACCTCGTACTGCGTGCCGTGTCCACACTGCGTCTTTCACGCCTGGCAGCTGATCGAGGGCGGGCGGCTGGGCTGGGAAGCGGAGTGGCAGTGCGACCAGTGCGGACTCGGCGCACCCATGCCGTGCACCCGGGACCGCGGGTGGGGATCGGTCCCCGCCCACGTCCGCGCGGCCCTCGTGGCCGCCGAGGGCACGGTCCCGCTCCGCGTGGACGGCTCCGGCGGCGCGGCCCTGAAGGTGTTCCGCGACGCGCTCGGCATGACCATTCAGGAGGCCCTGGCCGTCGTGCGCGACGGGTACCGGGCCACCCCCGTCGAGGCCCGGTACCTGACGGACCGGCTGCGCGAGGCCGGGTTCTCCGTAAGGGCGCAGTAGTGCCTACGCCTACGCCTAGGGCTGCGGCTGCGGCTTCGGCGCCAGCGGGGCCGGGGTGACCTTGAAGCCGCCCTTGGTGACCTCCGTGAAGGGCGCCGGGGCCATGCAGGTCCCCACCGTGGGCTCGGCAACCGAGCCGTCGGGCTTCACGTCGACGTTGACGATGGCCCAGGAGAAGCCGACGCGGTCAGGACCACCGCGCTCGCCGTCCTGGACGCTGATGCCGATCCGCTTGCCCACCCAGCCGACGTTCGAGCTCGTGACCACCGCGGTCAGCGTGGCCGTTTTGCCGCCTGTGACCATGCAGTCGACGTCGGCCTCGGCCACGCCGGTGAAGTTCTCTCCCGGCATGGCGTGGTAGACCGTCACCCGGCCGCGGGCGTCCGTCGGCAGACCGTTCTCCAGGCCCTTGCCCGGGAAGGGCCTGCTCCACGGCGCGGATTCGGCGTCGACCGTGAAGCGGATGTCGTCCTCCTTGGGGGCGTAAGGGAAGACCACCGTGCCTCCACCGTGCACGGAGGCGAGCTTCGGGGCGGCGGGCGCCGCCGGGGCGGGGGCCGCCGCGACCAGGGTGGCCACCAGGACGGCGGATCCGGCCAGGGCGAGGGCGCGGGTGCGGTTCGTCATCGTGAACTCCCGTTTTCCAGGGGATGTTTGGGTACGTCCAAAGCCTCGCCCGGCGCCCGCCCGCCTGCCATCTGCCGACCGGCGGACATGCGTGAGGGCCTCTCCCCCGATCGGGGGAGAGGCCCTCATTCGCGCGTTACAGGCCCGGGCCGCGGACGGGGATGTGGGTGAACGTCGGCTCCGGGGCCGGGTTCTGGAAGAAGTCGTTGCCCTTGTCGTCGACCACGATGAAGGCCGGGAAGTCCTCGACCTCGATCTTCCAGACCGCCTCCATGCCGAGCTCCTCGTACTCCAGGACCTCGACCTTCTTGATGCAGTCCTGGGCCAGGCGCGCCGCCGGGCCGCCGATCGAGCCCAGGTAGAAGCCGCCGTGCGTGCCGCACGCGTCCGTCACCTGCTGCGAGCGGTTGCCCTTGGCCAGCATGACCTTCGAGCCGCCCGCCGCCTGGAACTGCTCGACGTAGGAGTCCATGCGGCCGGCCGTGGTGGGGCCGAAGGAGCCCGACGCGTATCCCTCGGGGGTCTTCGCGGGGCCGGCGTAGTAGACCGGGTGGTCCTTCAGGTACTGCGGCATCTCCGCGCCCGAGTCCAGCAGCTCCTTGATCTTGGCGTGCGCGATGTCGCGCGCCACGACGAGCGGGCCCGTCAGCGAGAGCCGGGTCTTGACCGGGTGCTTGGTCAGGGTCGCCAGGATCTCGTCCATCGGCTGGTTCAGGTCGATGGAGACCACGTCCGCGGAGTCGTCGAGGTGCGAGTCCGTGGTGTCCGGCAGGAAGCGCGCCGGGTCCGTCTCCAGCTGCTCCAGGAAGACGCCCTCGGCGGTGATCTTCGCGGTCGCCTGGCGGTCGGCGGAGCAGGACACGGCGATCGCCACCGGCAGGGAGGCGCCGTGGCGGGGCAGGCGCACGACGCGGACGTCGTGGCAGAAGTACTTGCCGCCGAACTGCGCGCCGATGCCGATCTTCTGGGTCAGCTCGAAGACCTTCTCCTCCAGACCGAGGTCGCGGAAGCCGTGGCCCGTGGCGGAGCCCTCGGTCGGCAGCTCGTCCAAGTAGTGCGCAGAGGCGTACTTGGCGGTCTTGAGCGCGTGCTCGGCGGAGGTGCCGCCGACCACGATCGCCAGGTGGTAGGGCGGGCACGCCGCCGTACCGAGCGAGCGGATCTTCTCCTCCAGGAACTTCATCATGGAGGCCTCGTTGAGGACCGCCTTGGTCTCCTGGTAGAGGAAGGACTTGTTGGCCGAGCCGCCGCCCTTGGCCATGAAGAGGAACTTGTACGCGCCGCCGTCGGTCGCGTACAGCTCGATCTGCGCGGGCAGGTTCGAGCCGGTGTTCTTCTCCTCCCACATGGTGATCGGGGCCATCTGGGAGTAGCGCAGGTTCAGCCGCGTGTAGGCGTCGTAGATGCCGCGCGACAGCGCCGCCTCGTCCTCGCCCGAAGTCAGCACGTTCTGGCCGCGCTTGCCCATGACGATCGCCGTGCCCGTGTCCTGGCACATCGGCAGGACGCCGGCCGCAGCGATGTTCGCGTTCTTCAGCAGGTCCAGGGCCACGAACTTGTCGTTCGAGGAGGCCTCGGGGTCGTCGATGATGCGGCGCAGCTGCGCGAGGTGCGCGGGGCGCAGGAAGTGCTGGATGTCGTGGATGGCCTCCTCGGCGAGCTTGCGCAGCGCCTCGGGCTCCACCTTGAGGAACGTACGGCCGTCAGCCTCGAAGGTGGACACGCCCTCGGCGGTCACCAGCCGGTAGGGGGTGGTGTCCTCGCCCAGGGGCAGCAGGTCGGTGTACGCGAACTCCGGCATTGGGGCCATTCCTCACTCGGCAGACAGCACTGACGACCAATTGGCAGCGCAGTCCACCAGCGTAGGACCTCCCGCCGGGCGTGTGTCTGTGAGGTAAGGCTCACTCGGTAGTATCGCGATCTATCGTGTCTCGCTATGCTGGGCGTCGTGGACCTGGAAAAGCACCCCGCCGCCCCCGCACCCGCCCCTGCCGAGCTGCGTGCCTCCGACGCCGACCGGGACCGGATCGCGCAGATCCTCGGCGACGCCCTCGCCGAAGGCCGGCTGACCGCCGAAGAGCACTCCGACCGGCTGGACTCGCTGTACGCCCTCAAGACGGTGGGCGAACTGGAAGTGCTCGTACGGGATCTGCCCGCGCCCGGCGGCGTCCATGCGGCGCCCGCGTATCCGGGCCACCACGCCCCGGCCGGCGGTCCTGCGGAGACCATCGTCGCGGTGTGCAGCAGCTCCGCCCGCAAGGGCCGCTGGCGGCCCGGGGCGCACTCCCGCGCCGTCTCTGTCATGGGCGACATCACCATCGACCTCACCGAGGCGGTCTTCGAGCAGCAGGTCACCGAGATCAACGTGACCTGCGTCCTCGGCAACGTCGAGGTGCTGGTCCCGGAGAACGTCACCCTGCGCGGCTACGGCAGCGGGGTCCTCGGCAATTTCGAGGTGCGCGGCGAGGGCCGCGGGGAGACCGACCCGCAGGCCCCGGTGGTGATCGTCCGCGGTTTCGCGCTGCTGGGCAACATCGAGGCGCGCCCCAAGCGGGGCGCTTTCCTGGTCGACCTGGCCCGCAAACTGCGCAAGCGCCTCGACGGCTGAAACCGTGCCGGTCGGCGTGTGACGGCGGGGGGCACAGCAGGGTCTTGTTTCGGACGAACCCCGCTCGATCCGTGGCACGCAGTGCATAGGGGGGCGTACAGCGGGTAAGGACAGGTGCATCGTCTCTCGCTCACGTATACGTCGTCAGGAGTAGACCGTGCCGCATCCGCCGCATCAGTCCCTGCAGGTAGCCGCCGTGAAGAGCCTCCAGGGGCCCGGGGTGCGCCCCTCGGCCGTGCCGAAGCCGCGGGTGCCTGCCAGGGCGGAAGACGGCCCATGGCATGCGGAGGCGGTGTGCCGCCGCGACGAGGCGGGGCTGTTCTTCGCGCCCTCCAAGGAACCGACCGCGGCCCGGCTCGCCCGCGAGGAGGCCGCCAAGCGCGTCTGCGCCCGCTGTCCCGTGATGGTCTCCTGCCGTGAGCACGCACTGCTCCAGCCCGAGCCGTACGGGGTCTGGGGCGGTCTCACCGCCGCCGAGCGCCGGGTGGTGCTGGCGCGGATGCGGCGCCGGGCCGCGGAACTGCGCCAGGCCCCGGGGACCGGTCCGATCGCCGCCGCGGGCTGAGCCGTCCGCCGCCGCGGGCTGAGCGGTCCGGGCACGGTCCGGGCCGAGCCTGCGGGCGGCCTGCCGCCGTACGCGAGACGGCCGGCCGCCGGCGGCAACCAGCTCCGGCCGCGGGCCACGACGATCGCCGGGCCAGGGCCCAGATGGCCGCCGCAGCGGGCCCGATGCGAGCCGGGCGCGGCCCGCGACCAGCGCCCGGGCCGCAGGCCGCAACCAGCTCCGGCCGCGGGCCGGACGCGACGATCGCCGGGCGCGGCCCGCGACCAGCGCCGCGTGGGTCCGATGCGCGCCGGATACGCGGAGCCGCGTGTCCGTGGACCCGCCGCCGTACGCGACACGCGAGAGGGGCGGCCCGCCGCACACGGACCGCCCCTCTCGTGCTGCCGAGCCGGAGGCTACTGCGCCCGGTCGAAGTCGATCGCGCTGTAGGCGCGCAGCTTCGACAGGCGGTGCGTGGAGTCGATCCGCCGGATCGTGCCCGACTTCGAGCGCATGACCAGCGAGGACGTCGTCGCGGTCTCCGAGCGGTAGTGGACGCCGCGCAGCAGCTCGCCGTCGGTGATGCCGGTGGCGACGAAGAAGACGTTCTCCCCGGACACCAGATCGTTGGTGTGCAGGACCCGGTCCAGGTCGTGGCCCGCGTCGATGGCCTTCTGGCGCTCGGCCTCGTCCTTGGGCCACAGCTTGCCCTGGATGGTGCCGCCGAGGCACTTGATGGCGCAGGCCGAGATGATGCCCTCGGGGGTGCCGCCGATGCCGAGCAGCAGGTCGACGCCGGTGCCCTCGCGCACCGCCATGACCGAGCCCGCGACGTCGCCGTCCGAGATGAACTTGATCCGGGCGCCGGTCTCGCGGATCTCCTTGACGATGCCCTCGTGACGGGGGCGGTCCAGGATGACCACGGTGACGTCCTCGACGGCCATGTTCTTGGCCTTGGCGACGCGGCGGATGTTCACCGAGACGGGGGCGTTGATGTCGACGAAGTCCGCGGCCTCGGGGCCGGTGACCAGCTTCTCCATGTAGAAGACCGCGGACGGGTCGAACATGGTGCCCCGGTCGGCGGCGGCCAGGACGGCGATGGCGTTCGGCATGCCCTTGGCGTTCAGGGTGGTGCCGTCGATCGGGTCCACGGCGATGTCGACCTCGGCGCCGGTGCCGTCTCCGACCCGCTCGCCGTTGAAGAGCATCGGGGCTTCGTCCTTCTCGCCCTCGCCGATGACGACGACGCCGTTCATCGAGACGGTGGAGATCAGGGTCCGCATCGCGTTGACGGCGGCGCCGTCGGCGCCGAGCTTGTCGCCGCGCCCGACCCACCGGCCCGCGGCCATGGCGGCGGCCTCGGTGACCCGGACGAGTTCCAGGGCGAGGTTGCGGTCGGGGGCCTCCGGAGAGACCTCGAGCTGGGGCGGCAGGTTGTGCTCGGTCATCGGAGCGCACCTTTCTGTACGGCGACGGCCGGGAAGTGAGGGTGCTGGAACTCTATCGGTACGTCGACATATTGAGCAGGGCGGGTCACTTATGAGCGGAATATCGGTCAGGCTCTTGGCCTGAGCGGACACCTTGCGCTCCGCGCGGGCCCCTCGGGGTCCGCCCTGCGGCTCGCCGGTGCGACCCCGGCGGTGATCGCCCCCCTGCGATGCGGGACGATGGTGCGGTGGCAGGTATGAAAGGCAAGCAGACGGTCTGGGACATGGTCCGGTCGCTGGGGGTGATCGGCATCGTCGTCGCCGGGATCTACCTCTTCGTCCCCCATGACGAGAAGGCCGATCCGACGCACAGGGTCGACTACCGCGTGGAGACCATCACGGCCCGGCGCGCGGCCCCGTACCCGGTGGCCGCCCCCGTGGGCCTCCCGGAGCAGTGGCGTGCGACCTCGGTGACGTACGAGCGCAAGAACGCCGACGCCTGGCACCTGGGCTTCCTCGATCCCGGCCGGCAGTACGTGGCGGTGGAGCAGTCCACGGACACCTCGGACAAGTACCTCGCCCGGGTCACCCAGAAGGCGACGGCCACCGGGCAGACGCAGCAGGTCGGCGGCGCGGCCTGGGAGCGCTGGGACGGCGAGAAGTACGACGCGCTCGTGCGGCGGGAGCAGGGCCACGTCACGGTCGTGACCGGGACGGCCCCCTTCGAGCAGCTCGCGGCGATGGCGGCGACGCTGGAGTTCAAGCAGGGCCGGTAGCGCCGGCGGCGACCGGGCGGTGAGCCGCCGGACGTCAGGTGGTACGCGGAAAGGGCCGTGCGTCCCGGGAT
>NZ_JBSGZI010000152.1:0-14234 GCF_053610945.1 Streptomyces sp. NPDC054849 | reverse complement strand
GTGCGCGCGAGCCGGCCGCTTCCGGCGGCGGGACGCAGGGGGAGGGTGGCCTCGTGGCTCACCCCGCGGGGCCTGCCGGTCGGGTCAGGTCGCGTCGTCGTAGCCGTTGATCCGCTGGCGTCCGCCGTCGGCCTGTCCGGGCAGGGCGGCGGGGGCCGGGACCGATTCCAGCGCGCCGATGGGCGCGGGGGTCAGGTCCAGCTCGGAGGCCTCGTCGTCGCTCAGGCCCGCGTCGGGGTCCTTGCGCGCGCGCCGCCGGTCGTTGAGGAGACAGATGCCGAGGGCGATGAAGTAGAGGGCGACGATGGGCAGGGCCAGCGCCAGCATGGTCGGCGGGTCACCGGTGGGGGTCGCGAAGGCGGCGAAGACCGTGATGCCGAGGACCATGCCCCGCCACCAGCTGCCCAGCCGCTTGCCCGTGAGCACGCCGGTGAAGTTCAGCAGGATCAGCAGCAGCGGCAGTTCGAAGGCCAGACCGAACACGATCACCATGCGGCTGACCAGGTCGAGGTAGTCGTCGACCGGCAGCAGGTTGCGCGTGTGGTCGGGGGTGAACTCCAGCAGGATCATCGCGGTCTGCGGAAGGATCTTGTACGCGAGCACGGCGCCGGCCGCGAACAGCGGCGCGCCGACCGCGACGAAGCTCCGCGCGTACTTCTTCTCGTGGCTGTGCAGCCCGGGGG
The DNA here is from genome assembly GCF_053610945.1 of Streptomyces sp. NPDC054849. Classification (NCBI taxonomy): domain Bacteria; kingdom Bacillati; phylum Actinomycetota; class Actinomycetes; order Kitasatosporales; family Streptomycetaceae; genus Streptomyces; species Streptomyces sp. NPDC054849. Next base: position 13,551 of record NZ_JBSGZI010000152.1, on the reverse strand, counting down.
CGGCGAACGCCCACAGCTGGTAGAGCCACACCGGCGCGGACAGCACGACACCGGCCATGAGCGAGACCTTCAGGGCGATCGAGAACGCGGAGATGAGGCCGTTCACGGTCATGTCGGCGCAGGGGCGGCCGTTGCGCTGGGTCACGACGCCATTGGTACAGCCGACGGAGTCCAGCATCGGCTTCAACAGGAAGTTGATGATGTCCCTGTAGAAGAAGGCGGCCACGATGGTGATCAGCAGGATCGCCAGGACCGACTTCAGCAGGCGGTTTCTCAGCTCACGCAGGTGCTCGACAAGAGGCATCCGCCCTTCGGCGTCCTTGTCCGCTTTCCCCTGCTTGCGGGCAGACTTGAGCAACCCACGTCCCTTGTCTCGTTGCAGATGACTGGCGTGTACGGCGTGCGTCAGCCCTGGGCGGTGCGGTTCGTCTCGCTCACCGGCCGGGCGCTGGTGACGTCACCGGGCGCGGCCTGGATGGTGCGCGGGGCGACGGGCTGCTGGCCGGCCTGGTCCGCGACGGTGGCGGCGGGCGCGTCCTCGGCCTCGCCGTCCTTCTTCATGGCCTTGGCCTCGCTCTTGAGGATGCGGGCCGACTTGCCGAGGGAGCGGGCCATGTCGGGGAGCTTCTTGGCGCCGAACAGCAGGATGATGACTCCGAGAATGACGAAGATTTCCCAACCCCTGAGGTTGCCGAACATAGGTATCTTCCTTTTCTCCGAGGTTCACAGCACACCGGACGGGCGCCTAGGACTGTCTCTACCGAGGATCGTAACCCCAGGGGGTTAACGCCCGGCAATCCCCGGGCGTCCCCCCGCTTGCGTCCAGGCCGGTGGCCTATGGCCTGTTCCTGCGCGTTCGTCCCGCTTCCAGGAGGGTTCTGAGGAGGTGCGGCTTACGGGCGCACGGCGTGGCCCGCCCGGGCCAGGTCGGCGGCAGCCCGTTCGAGGTCCACCGACGCGTCGGTGATCCGGCGGCTGGCCTGCGCGACCTGGCCGGACAGTCTGCGCACCTCCACGTGGACCCGTACGGCCAGCACGGCGAGCACGGCGACTCCGAGGAAGCCCAGGGCAATTGCGAACATCGGCCACAGCATGGGGCGAGCCTAGGCCACCCGCCGGGTCAGATGCTGCGCAGGGTGCTCACGCCACCGCCGGTCAGCAGTTCCACGATGCGCTCACCGGCCGGTTTGCGGACGGCGGCGCCGCATTCAGGACACGTGAAGGAGTAGAAGGTGGCCCGCCGGCTGCCGCCGATGGCCAGCCGCAGGGCGCCCGCGTCCAGTTCGAAGCGGGCGCGGCAGTCGGGACAGGACGCCTTGAAGGCGACGGGCCCGGACGTTGGCGACATCGACCGCGTTCCCCTCAGACCTGTTCCCCGTACCCCGCGAGTGCCTCCCGGGCGGCGCTGCGCGCACTGTCCGCCAGCTCTGCGGGAGCGACGATGCGCCCCTCGCGGCCCAGCCGCAGCGCGAGCCGGCGCAGCGAGGCCGGATCCGGACTGCGCAGCGTGATCCGAAGGCCTCCGCCGGCCAGCTCCTCCGCGCTGTCGTGCGGGTAGTACTCGGCGACCCAGCGCCCGCCCGGCCCCACCTCGACCACGACCTCCGGGTCCTCGGCGGCCGGCTGGACCAGCCCCTCGGACAGGTCGCGCGGCTCGATGGCGGGCGGCTCGGCCCGCTCGTCGAGCAGCCTGATCTCCGCGACCCGGTCGAGGCGGAAGGTGCGCCGGGCCTCGGACAGGTGGCACCACCCCTCCATATAGGTGTGGCCGACCGCGAAGAGACGGATCGGATCGACCGTGCGTTCGGTGAGCTCGTCGCGTGCGGGCGAGTAGTAGCGCAGCCACAGCCGCCGGCGCTCCGCGATGGCCCGGTCGACGTCCGCGAAGACCCCGCCCTCGGACTCGAAGGTCACCGACAGCCGGGCGCTGGCCCCGGCCGCCTCGCCCGCGGCCGCCTCCAGCTTGGCGGTGGCCCGCAGCAGGGCGTCCCGGTCGCTCTCGCGCAGCCCGGGCAGGGTCGCCACCGCGCGGGCGGCGACCAGCAGCGCGGTCGCCTCGTCGGCGGCCAGCCGCAGCGGCTCGGCAGTGGACTCCCCCGAGGCGTCGGGATTGCGCCACCAGATGCGCTCCCCGTCGGTGTCGATGTCGAGCAGGTCGCCGCCCCGGAAGCTGGTCCCGCACATGGGCAGCACGTCGAGGTCCGAGATCAGCTCGTCCTCGGTGATCCCGAAGGCACGCGCGACGTCGGCGACGTGCGCCCCGGGGCGCTCGCGCAGATAGGTCACCAGGGACAGCATCCGGCGGGTCTGGTCGATGGCGTTGGCAGCCATGCTGGTACGTCTCCCCCTCAGGGCACGTCTGTGGATGTCGCTGTACTTCGGATGGTGCGGCGGCCGGGGTGGTACGACGGCCGGATCGGGGCGGTGGCGGATCGGGACGGTGACGGATCGGGACGGTGACGGATTCGGCGGGGCGGATCGGCGGGGCGGATCGGCGACGGCCGCCGCCCCCCGCTCAGGCTCCGGCGACGGCCCGCAGCCGGTCCACCACGTCCGCCCGCAGGTCGGCGGGCCCGACCACGACGACGTCGGGCCCGAACTCCACGAGCCAGGCGTCCAGCCCGTGCCCGTACGGAATCTCCAGCTCGTCCCAGCCGTCCCCGCCCTCGCACACCGCGGTGGCCTTGGCCCGCAGCGGGTAGCCCGCCCCGGCCCGCAGCCGGATCAGCGCGGAGCGGTCCGCGCTCTCCCCGGCCCAGCTCGCCACGGTCTCCCGCACGGTCACCACGTCGGGCACCTCCGCGGTGTACCTGGCCGCGCGCGAGCGGACCTTGCCGGTGATCCGGGAGAGCCGGAACACCCGCTCCGCCCCGCGGTCGCGGTCGTATCCGGCCAGGTACCAGTGACCTCGCCAGCACTCCAGCGCCCAGGGCTCCACCTGACGGGTCTCGGGCCGTGCCGCAGTGGACTTGCGGTAGTCGAAGACCACCGGCCGACGGTCCCGGCAGGCCAGCATCAGCGGCTCGAAGGCCGCCTCGTGGACCGGGATGCGCGGCTCGATGGCGCTGTGCTGCCCCTCGTACGGGTCGCCCGCCTCGGGCATCCCGCCCGCGCGCAGCTTCTGCAGGGCGCCGCTGGCGGCTCCCGCGAGGCGCGCCTGCTGCCAGACCTTGGCCGCCAGCCCCAGGGCGGCGGCCTCCTCGGCGTCCAGGGAGACGGGGGGCAGCCGGTTGCTGTCCCGGCGGGCCAGATAGCCGGTCTCGCCCTCCAGGTTCTCGACCGTCTCGATGACCAGGCCGAGTTCGCGCAGATCGTCCTTGTCCCGCTCGAACATGCGGTTGAAGGACTCGTCGTTGCCGGCCTCCATGTAGGCCTCGATGGAACCGCGCAACTCGCGCTTGCTGAGCGGCCGGCGGGTCCCCAGCAGACACAGCGCCAGATTCATCAGCCGCTCGGCCTTGGCAATCGCCATCGACGCCCTTCCCCCGATCTCCACACACACACTCGTGACCGTTGACCGTACCGCCCCGGCGCCCCCCGGCAAAAAGCGAGGGCCCCCGCCGGACGGCGGGGGCCCCTCTGCTGCTCGCGGATTCCCGGATCAGCCGACCTTGACCAGGTCGCAGACGAAGATCAGCGTCTCGCCCGGGGCGATCGCACCGCCCGCGCCGCGCTCCCCGTAGGCAAGGTGGGCGGGGATCGTCAGCTTGCGGCGGCCGCCGACCTTCATGCCCTGCACGCCCTGGTCCCATCCGGCGATGACCTGGCCGACACCGAGCTGGAACTGGAGCGCGGAACCGCGGTTCCAGGAAGCGTCGAACTCCTCACCGGTGGAGAAGGCCACACCCACGTAGTGGACGGAGACGCGGTCCCCCTTCTTGGCCTCCTCGCCGTCGCCGACCCAGATCTCCTCGATCTTGAGGTCCTTCGGGGCTTCGCCCTCGGGGAAGTCGATCTCGGGCTTCTCGAGCTTGTCGCTCACGGCACTGCTCCTCATGCGTACGAAACGGTCAACCGGAACAGTCTTACATCACCGCGAGGATGTCGAGGCTGAAGACCAGCGTCGACTTGGCCGGGATGGTGCCCTGCTCCTTGTCCCCGAAGGCCATGTCCGGCGGGATGACCAGCAGGATGCGGCTGCCGGCCTTCTTGCCGATCAGGCCTTCCTTCAGGCCCGTGACCGACAGCTCCGACAGCGGCCAGGTGACCGTCTGCCCGCTGGTGTACGTGCTCTCGAAGGTCTTGTCGTCCTTCCACGTCTTGCCGTGGAACTTGACCACGACGGTGTCGGTGTCCTTCACCACCGCGCCGTCGCCCTCCAGGACGTAGCTCGAGACCAGCTTGGCCGGCTCCGCGGTGTCCTTGGGGACGGTCACGGAGACTTCCTTGCCGTCCGTGTTCGTGCCGACCTTGGGCAGGTCCTTGTTGTCCTGGGCGACCTCCTTGCCCGTGGCCGAGGCCTGGACGGTGGTGCCCTTGAGGATGTCCACGACGAAGACCAGCGTGGCGTTCGGCTTGATCTTCTCGCCCGAGCCCTGGGCCCCGTAACCGAGCTCCGGCGGAATCACGAGCTCGACGCGGCTGCCGACCTTCTGCCCCTCGAGGCCCTGGTCCCAGCCCTTGATGACGCCGCCGGCGCCGATCGTCAGGCCGAACGGCGCGGGCCGGCCGAAGCTCTGGTCGAACGGCTCCGTGCCGTCCCACACCTGGCCGTAGTAGTTGACCTGCGCGATGTCGTCCTTCTTGAGTACCTGGCCGGTGCCCTCGCTGATGGTCACCACCTTCAGCTCCTTGGGCGGCGCGCCCTTCCCCTTCGACAGGGTGGGCGTCTCCCCGAACTTGGCACCCTTGGTGATCGCGGGCGCCCCGTTCTTCATCTGGGCGGAGTCGGAGCCGCTGTCGTCGCCACACGCTGCGGTCGTCAGCAGCAGAAGGGGTACGACAAGCAGGCCGGCAAGTCGGCGCACGGGTTCCTCAGATCTCAGACGGCAAGGCGGTCGCCCGCCACTCTAAGCCGTGCACAGGGCCCCGTACGAGATCTGTACGGGGCCCTGGCGAGGAGTGCGATGTCACACCGCAGCGCTACATGCCGGCGATCAGCTTCTCCACCCGGTCGTCCACCGACCGGAACGGGTCCTTGCACAGCACCGTCCGCTGCGCCTGGTCATTGAGCTTCAGGTGCACCCAGTCCACCGTGAAGTCCCGCCGCTGCTCCTGCGCCCGCCGGATGAAATCACCCCGCAGCCGCGCCCGCGTCGTCTGCGGCGGCACCGACTTGCCCTCGAAGATCTTGAGGTCGTTGCAGATCCGCGCCGCCTGCCCCTTGCGCTCCAGCAGGTAGTACAGCCCGCGCCGGCGATGGATGTCGTGATACGCGAGGTCTATCTGAGCCACCCGCGGATTCGACATGGTCATGTTGTGCTTGCCCCGGTACCGCTCGATCAGCTGGTACTTCATGACCCAGTCGATCTCGGTCCCGATCCGGTCCAGGTCCTCCGCGTCGATCGCGTCGAGCGTGCGACCCCACAGCTCCAGCACCTGGTCCACCACACCGGTACGGATACCCCGGCGCTCGGCGAAGTCCACCGCCTTGTCGTAGTACTCCCGCTGGATCTCCAGCGCCGAGGCCTCCCGGCCACTCGCCAGACGCACCTTGCGCTGACCCGTGATGTCGTGGCTGACCTCGCGGATCGCCCGGATCGGGTTCTCCAGGGTCAGGTCCCGCATCACCGTGCCCGCCTCGATCATGCGCAGCACCAGGTCGGTGGCCCCGACCTTCAGCAGCATGGTCGTCTCGGACATGTTCGAGTCACCCACGATCACGTGCAGCCGGCGGTAGCGCTCGGCATCCGCGTGCGGCTCGTCCCGGGTGTTGATGATCGGCCGCGAACGGGTCGTCGCCGAGCTGACACCCTCCCAGATGTGCTCGGCCCGCTGGCTCACGCAGTAGACCGCGCCCCGAGGGGTCTGCAGGACCTTGCCGGCGCCGCAGATCAGCTGCCGCGTGACAAGGAACGGAATGAGAATGTCCGCCAGGCGGGAGAATTCCCCGTGCCGGGCCACCAGGTAGTTCTCGTGGCAGCCGTACGAGTTGCCCGCCGAGTCGGTGTTGTTCTTGAAGAGATAGACGTCGCCCGCGATTCCCTCCTCGTGCAGGCGGCGTTCGGCGTCGACGAGCAGTCCTTCGAGAATGCGCTCGCCTGCTTTGTCGTGCGTGACCAGCTCGGTCACGTTGTCGCATTCGGGAGTTGCATATTCCGGATGCGAACCCACGTCGAGGTACAGGCGGGCGCCGTTCCGCAGGAAGACATTGCTGCTGCGGCCCCATGACACAACACGGCGGAAGAGGTAGCGCGCCACTTCGTCAGGAGACAGTCGGCGCTGTCCCCTGAACGTGCACGTGACGCCGTACTCGTTCTCCAGCCCGAAAATGCGGCGGTCCATGACTGAACATTACGCCTTCTGCCCTCTTCTGAAACCGGGAACGGGAGCGCCGTTTCGATCAGTTCCCACGAGCGGGCCGATTCACCGGGCCGCCGAGCCCTCCGACGCACCGCCACATGGCCGCCTCCACACCGCCCCCGCACCGCCTCCCCACCCGCCCATCAGCCCCCCGACGCAGCCCCGGACGGCACCTCACGCGCATCGCCCGACGCCCCCTCAGACGAACCCGCCACGGCGCGGCTCGGCCCCGCAGTTGCCAGCACCCGCTGAGTGACCATCAGCACCAGCAGGGCCGCACCCCCCGCGACGCTCGCCACACCGAAACTCGCCGCCGTACCACCCAGCTCCACCACCGGACCCGCCACCGCCGTACCGATGGCCGCACCCACCCCGAAGAACGTCACCAGCCACGAGAACGCCTCCGTCACCGTCCCCGCCGGAGCGTGCCGGTCCACCACGATGAACGCACACGCGAGAGCGGGCGCCAGGAACACACCCGACAGCGCCGCGAGCACCGTCATCGCCACCGGACCCGGCGTCAGCATCAGCGGCAGATAGCAGAGCGCGAGCAGCGCCACCAGCAACCGCAGCCGCCGCTCCGGCGCACCCGCCCACCGCCGGGCACCGTAGAACACGCCACCGATCAGCGCACCCAGCCCGAGCGCCGCCATCAGCCAGCCGTACACGGCCTGATTCCCGTGATCGTCCGCGTACGCCACACCGGCCACGGTGATCGACCCCAGCGCCGTACCCACGAAGAAGAAGGCACCCAGCAACGCCAGCAGCCCCCGCGAACGCAGAGCGCCCAGCCAGTGCGCCTCCCGCGGCGCCGAACGCCACGCGCGGGACGGCTCGCTGACCACGACCGAGAGCGCACCCAGCACCCCGACGGCGTTGAGGGCCAGCAGCGCACCCGCCGGCGACCACACCGCCACGAACAGCGTCACCAGCAGCGGACCGACCGTGAACATGACCTCCTGGGCCACCGCGTCCATCGCGTACGCGGCGTGCACCCTCTCCTCACGGCCCCCCAGCACCCCCGGCCACAGCGCCCGCAACCCGCCCTCCAGCGGCGGCGTGAACAGCCCCGCCACGACCACCGCGGCGTACGCGGCCGCCACCGCCCCCGTACCGGCGAGCGCCAGCCACACCATGCCCAGCGCCGACACCACGGCCGCCGGAAGCTGCACGCGCGGCTGCCCGAACAGGTCCACGGCCCGCCCCAGCAGCGGCTGCCCCACCGCATTGGCCAGCCCGTACGCGGCCGCCAGCGCCCCCGCAAGGCTGTAGCTGCCGCCCTCGGCACGCGTGAACAGCACGATCGCGATCGGCGCCGTGGCGTTGGGCAGCCTGCCTATGAGGGTGCCCACCAGCAGCCTCGCGGCGTGCCGGGTCCCCAGCAGCTCCGCGTATCCCGCAGCCATCTCCGCCCCCTTCTGCCCGGATCCCGCCGGGGTAATACGTATAACGTGACTCGTCATACGTACCATAGCCACAGTCCACGGGTCCACCCCACAGACCCCTCCACCACCCCCGACCTCGCACTTCAGGAGCCACCTGTGACGAGACCCACCAGTCGCGACGTCGCCACCGCCGCCGGTGTCTCCCAGGCCACCGTCTCCCTCGTCCTCGGCGACAAATGGCCCGGCCGCGTCTCCGAACGCACCGCCACCCACGTGCGCGAAACCGCCACCCGCCTCGGCTACCGCCCCAACCTCGCCGCCCGCAACCTCCGCCTCGGCTCCACCCGCACCGCCCTCCTCGTCGTCCCCGCCCTCACCAACGAATTCTTCGCCCGCGTCTACACCGGCGCCGCCCGCGTCGCCGCAGAACACGGCTTCGGCGTCGTCCTCTACCCCTCCCCCGACGGCACCGGCCCCGCCCGCGACCCCTTCGCCTCCGCCCGCGCCGCCCTCGACGGAGTCATCGCCTCCTCCATGGCCGCCGACGCCCTCCGCGCCATCGGCGGCGACACCCTCCCCCTCGTCATGCTCGACAGCGACCCCACCGCCCACACCGCCGCCGCCCACGTCAACCTCGCCATCGCCGACGGCATGCGCCAGATCACCACACACCTCCTCACCCACGGCCACCGGCGCTTCCTCCACCTCGCCTCCGCCGTCGACTCCTGGACCTTCGACACCCGCGCCGAAGCCCTGACCGCCCTCCTGGGCCCCGACAACGAGCTGCGCACCGTATGCGCCCCCCTCACCGTGGAAGGCGCCCGTACGGCCACCGAGGCCGCCCTCACCACGCCCCTCACAACCCCCCGGGACCGGCCCACGGCCATCGTCTGCGACGACGACATCCTCGCCGCCGGCGCCTGCAAAGCCGCCCGCCGCCTCGGCCTGCGCATCCCCGAAGACCTCTCCGTCACCGGCTTCGACGACCTCGCCCTCGCCACCGCCGTCGAACCCGAACTCACCACCGTCCACCTCCCCGCCGAACGCGTCGGCGAACAAGGCATGACCGCCCTCCTCGCCGTCCTCGAAGGCACCCCCTGGACCGCCCCCGACATCCCCGTCCGACTCATCCCCCGCGGCTCCACCGGCCCCGCCCCCACCCCCTGAACCCCGGACCCCTCAACGCGCACCCCCGGACACGACGAAGCCCCGGCCCACCGCGAACGGCGAACCGGGGCTCCGATATCTGCGAGGCCCTACGAGGTCCTACTCCGCCTCGTCCTCCGGAGCCTCCTCATTCGACACGGCATCCGCCTGGGCCGCCGCCGGCACATTCGCCTCCAGCAACCGCGCCAGCTGCCGGCCGCGAATCCGCTTGAACTTCCGCTGCTGCGCCCGCGTCCGGTCCAGCACCGCAACCTCCAGCCGCTCGGCCGGAATCGTCTTGTCCGCACCGTTCGCCTGACTCGACAACGCCTGCACCGCCAGCTTCAACGCCTCGGACAGGGTCATCCCGTCCTGATGCCGCTGATCCAGGAACGTACTGATCTGCTCGGCATTACCGCCCACCGCGACCGAACCGTGCTCGTCCACGATCGACCCGTCGTGCGGCAGCCGGTAGATCTGGTCCCCCGCAGCCGTCGCACCCACCTCCGCGACGACCAGCTCCACCTCGTACGGCTTCTCACCCGCACTGGAGAAGATCGTGCCGAGCGTCTGCGCGTACACGTTCGCCAGCCCACGGGCCGTCACATCGTCACGGTCATAGGTGTACCCACGCAGATCCGCGTACCGCACACCACCGATCCGCAGGTTCTCGTACTCGTTGTACTTGCCGGCGGCCGCGAAACCGATCCGGTCGTAGATCTCACTGAACTTGTGCAGCGCACGGGACGGGTTCTCACCGACGAACACAATGCCGTCGGCGTACTGCAGCACGACAAGGCTGCGACCGCGGGCGATGCCCTTCCGGGCGTATTCCGCCCGGTCGGCCATGGCCTGCTGGGGTGACACATAGAACGGAGTCGACACCGGTAGTCCGTCCCTTTCTTCTGGGCGACGAGGAGACGAGGAGTGATCAGAGCAGGGCCGCGCGCGGCCCGTCGGGCTGCTCCATGCGCCGCTCGGTGATGGCCCGCGCGAGCTCCGAGGACTCCACCTCGCTGAGCCTGCGGAAGCCCTCGTCGGTGATGACGGTGACGATCGGGAAGATCCGGCGGTACAGGTCCGGGCCACCGGTCGCCGAGTCGTCGTCGGCTGCGTCGTACAGGGCCTGCACGACGAGTGTGGTGGCCTGCTGCTCCGTCAGGTCGTCGCGGTACAGCTTCTTCATGGAACCGCGGGCGAAGATCGAGCCGGAACCGGTGGCGGCGAAGCCGTGCTCCTCGGAGCGGCCGCCGGTCACGTCGTAGGAGAAGATCCGGCCCTTCTCCTTGGCCTCGTCGTACCCGGCGAACAGCGGTACGACGGCCAGCCCCTGCATCGCCATGCCCAGATTGCTCCGGATCATGGTGGAGAGCCGGTTGGCCTTGCCCTCCAGGGAGAGGGTCGTCCCCTCCACCTTCTCGAAGTGCTCCAGCTCCAGCTGGAACAGCTTCACCATCTCCACGGCCAGACCGGCGGTACCGGCGATGCCGACGGCGGAGTACTCGTCCGCAGGGAACACCTTCTCGATGTCCCGCTGCGCGATCATGTTCCCCATGGTCGCCCGCCGGTCACCGGCGAGCACGACCCCGCCGGGGAAGGTGGCGGCCACGATGGTCGTCCCGTGCGGCGCCTCGATCACACCGTCCGGCAGCTTGCGGTTGCCGGGCAGCATGTCGGGCGAGTGCGCCCCCAGGAAGTCCATGAAGGACGACGACCCCGGCGTCAGGAAGGCTGCCGGTAGACGCCCTGTGCTACGAGTGTTGGGTTCCACAGGTTTCCTTCCACGTAAGCGGCTGCACGCCTCATGACGTCCGGCCGATCCTTGAACTGCCCCAGGGCTGCGTTACAGCTGAAGCACAGTACGCCTCGGACCTTACCCGTCTGATGATCGTGATCAACGTGCTCTGCCGGAGCCTTCTGACAGATCACGCAGACCCCGCCCTGAGCGGCGATCATCTCGTCGCGCTCAGCCTCGGTGATGCCGTACGAGCGCTTCAAGTGCCCCGCCCGGCCCTGGATGGCCCTGCACGCCTTGCACCGGGTGGATAAGCCGTCGGACGCTGATGCGTTCTTGTGCCACTCACTGTGCGGCTTGACCTCACCACACAGCCGGCAGAGCTTGTGGCCGGCCGGACGGGACATCCACCTTTTCTTTGACGACCTTGCCACTAGCAGCCTGGCGGCGTCGGTAGTGCGCGGCACTGTACTCAGCCACGCACTCACGACAACTCGGCTGAAGGCCGTCGCCACGATTACGGTCTAGGGCGAACCCGCTCAGTAGCACGTCGCGACTGCAGCCGCGACACCACTTCGTTCCATTGGACATGGAGCCAATGCTCGCGAGTTCACCTTAGATTCGAAGGCTATTCGCCGCCTTTTTGTACGAAACTCCGAACGAAATCCTCGGCGTTCTCTTCGAGTACATCGTCAATCTCGTCAAGTACGGAGTCGACGTCGTCGGAGAGCTTTTCCTGGCGCTCCTTGAGGTCGGTCGATTCCTCGACCGCCGCCTCCTCGACCTCCTCGGTCGAGCGCGTCGCCTTCTGCTGTCCGCCGCCGGTGTCCTTGGTCGCCATGTCTACCTCACCCCGCTCGGTTCGCACGCTCACGTCGAGAGACCCCGGGATTCGGGATCTCTCAAGATCAGACCCTACGCCGGACCCTACTAGGAGGGTCCGACATTCGTCCCCGTACTTTCACAGTCCGGTTCTCTTCATGATTCCCGCACCGGGGCCCTTTCAGGCCCCGAAGGCACCGCTCACTGCCCCGAAAGCACCCGCACCAGGTCCTCCGCCGTGCGGCAGCGGTCCAGGAGCTCCTTGACGTGGTTCCGAGTGCCCCGCAGGGGTTCCAGCGTCGGGACCCGCTGGAGCGAGTCCCGGCCCGGGAGGTCGAAGATCACCGAGTCCCAGGAGGCCGCGGCCACATCGTCCGCGTACTGCTCCAGGCAGCGGCCGCGGAAGTAGGCCCGGGTGTCCTCCGGAGGCTTGCTCTGGGCCCGCTCGACGGCCGGCTCCTCCACCAGTCGCTTCATCTTGCCCCGGGCCACCAGCCGGTTGTAGAGGCCCTTCTCGGGCCGCACGTCCGCGTACTGGAGGTCGACCAGGTGCAGCCGCGCCGCGTCCCAGCCGAGCCCGTCCCGGCGCCGGTAGCCCTCCAGGATCTCCCGCTTGGCGATCCAGTCCAGCTCCCCCGACAGGCTCATCGGGTCGCTCTCCAGCCGGCCCAGCACGTCCTCCCAGCGGACCAGGACGTCCTTGGTCTGCTCGTCCGCGTCGGAGCCGAACCGCTCGTCCACGTACTTCCGCGCCAGCTCGAAGTACTCCATCTGGAGTTGCACGGCGGTCAGCGTCCGCCCGCTGCGCAGCGTGATCAGGTGCTTGAGGTCGGGGTCGTGTGAGACCTGGTGGAGGGTGCGTACGGGCTGGTCGACGGCGAGGTCGACGTTGATGAACCCGTCCTCGATCATGGACAGGACAAGTGCCGTCGTGCCGAGTTTCAGGTACGTGGAGATCTCGGAGAGGTTCGCGTCGCCGATGATCACGTGGAGCCGGCGGTACTTCTCGGCGTCCGAGTGCGGCTCGTCCCGGGTGTTGATGATGGGCCGCTTCAGGGTGGTCTCCAGGCCGACCTCGACCTCGAAGTAGTCCGCGCGCTGGCTGATCTGGAAGCCGTGCTCGCGGCCGTCCTGGCCGATGCCCACGCGTCCCGCGCCGGTCACGACCTGTCGCGAGACGAAGAAGGGGGTCAGGTGGCGCACGATCTCCGAGAAGGGGGTTTCCCTCTTCATCAGGTAGTTCTCGTGCGTGCCGTAGGAGGCGCCCTTGTTGTCGGTGTTGTTCTTGTAGAGGTGGATCGGCTGGGCGCCGGGCAGCTGGGCCGCCCGTACGGCGGCCTCGGCCATGATCCGTTCGCCGGCCTTGTCCCAGAGCACGGCGTCGAGCGGGTTGGTGATCTCCGGCGAGCTGTACTCGGGGTGCGCGTGGTCGACGTAGAGCCGTGCGCCGTTGGTGAGGATGACGTTGGCGAGGCCGATGTCCTCGTCGGTGAGCTGGCTGTTGTCGGCGGCCTCGCGGGCGAGGTCGAAGCCGCGGGCGTCCCGCAGCGGGTTCTCCTCCTCGAAGTCCCAGCGGGCGCGTCGCGCCCGGTGCATCGCCGCCGCGTAGGCGTTGACGATCTGGGACGAGGTGAGCATGGCATTGGCGTTCGGGTGCCCCGGAACGGAGATCCCGTACTCCGTCTCGATCCCCATTACTCGCCGTACGGTCATGCGGCCCTCCTTGCCCGGCGGCGCTCCCCTTCGGGAGCGGCGCTCAAGTACCGCTGGTGCTCCGGTGCGTGTGACTGTGCGGTGCCCGTCCCCGCACTGCGCGGCCGGCGGTACGGAAGAGCCTAGAACCACTGCGCGCTCGTGGGGAGATCATTTCCGTCATTGAATCCGCCCTGTCACCGGCTGAAAAGCGGCCGGTAAAGCAGTCGGGTAAAGCAGTCGGCTGCGGATGCCCGGGGAGGGGATACCCACCCCCCCCCCCACACAGCTGTATATTATAAAAAAAAA
>NZ_JBSGZI010000151.1:0-14448 GCF_053610945.1 Streptomyces sp. NPDC054849 | reverse complement strand
TCGATGTCCTGTGGGCCATGCTCCGCGACAAGAGGCTGTTCACCTCCACCCCGCCGACCCCGGCGGCGGCTTGACACGGTCATTGAGATTCCCCTGCGGTCAACTGGCGTCGGCAAGGCCGCTACAACCTGCTCGCCGAACTCCGCGCGAACGGCGCTTCCCCCGAGGAAACAGCCACCGCTCTGCGCCGGCGGCAGACGACCCTCGACCTGCTGGACCGGCAGGCCTCCTACGAGGAGTACGTACGCACCGTCGGCGACCCGCAGGGGGTGACGGCCGCCCGCTGGCGCTTCATCGCTCGCAACTACACCTCCTACGCGACAGCCGACCTGCGGGCCATGCCCCGCATACCGGTCCTGCTCATGCTCGCCGGCCGTGACGTCGACGTCGACGTCACGGACACCGAGACCACCTACCGCAACCTGCTCCCCGCCTCCCACCTGCGCGTCCTCCGCTATCCCGACGCCGGCCACTCCCTCGTCAATCACGCCGTGGAACAGTCCCCGGCCCGGCTTTACCTCACCGCCGTCCTCGCCCCCAAGGTGCTGCTCGCCGACGGCTTCTTGACCAGTCAGCAGCGCTTCATTGAGCGCCTCGACGCCCACGGCGACCTGACGGGAGCAACGGGATGACCGAGCTCACCACCCCGCCGAGCACACCGCGCGCGAAGGTACGCAGGCTCGCGGACGTCGACGTGTTACGGGGATTCGCCCTCTTCGGCATCCTGATGGTCAACAGCACCTACCTCGCGTCCGCCCACCACGGCACCGGCCTGGAGGACCCGGGATTCGACTCCGCCGTCGACGAGGCCGCCCGCTACCTGGTCGCGGTCTTCTTCGAGGCCAAGTTCTACCTCCTGTTCTCCTTCCTCTTCGGTTACAGCTTCACCCTGCAACTCGCCTCGGCCGAGCGGGACGGGGCCCGGTTCCTGCCGAGGTTCCTGCGCCGCTGCGCGGGCCTGTTCGCCCTCGGCGCGTTCCACGCGGTCATCCTCTTCCCGGGCGACATCCTCACCACCTACGCCGTCCTCGGCCTCGTCCTCCTCGCCGTCCGCCGAGTCCGGCCCCGTACAGCGGTACGGGCCGCGATCGGACTGTTCACCGTGACCGCGGCCGGATATCTGCTGCTCGCCTTCGCCCAGCACACCGCCGGCGACCCTGGCTTCGACCCGGACGCCGCCGCGGCCCACGCCCAGCGGGCCACCGAAGCCCTGCGCGGCAGCCCGGGATCGGTCATCGCCGCGCACCTGGAGCAGCTGCCCGACGTCGCGTTCCTCCTCGCCTTCTTCCAGGCGCCCGCTGCCTTCGCGGCGTTCCTCCTCGGCCTGGCCGCGGGCAGGAACAAGGCCTTGGCCGACGTCACCCGCCACCAGGCCCTGCTGCGCCGGCTCCAGTGGACCGGCTTCACCGTCGGCCTCGCGGGCGCAGTGACGTACGCCCACACGAGTGCGGAACACCCCGGCACGGCCTACCAGTTGCTCGGGCTGGGCATCGACGTCATCACCGCCCCGCTGCTGGCCGCCGCCTACGCCGCCACCCTCCTGCGCCTGCTGTCTACCCTCCGCGGACGCCGCCTCGCGGGCGCACTCGCCCCGGCGGGCCGTATGACCCTGACCAACTACCTCACCCAGTCACTGGTGCTCGCCCTGGTGTTCACCGGCTACGGCGCCGGCCTCGTCGGCCACCTGCCACCGCCCGCCGTCGCGGCCCTCGCGCTGACCCTGTTCGCAGCCCAGCTCACACTCAGCCGGTACTGGCTGCGCCACCACCCATACGGCCCCGCCGAATGGCTCCTGCGCGCCACCACCCTGGCGCGTCGCCCACCGTGGCACCACCGCACGGCAGGCTCGGTCGGCCCGGGAAGCCGCTGTTCAGGTGGCGGTGTTACGTCGAGGGGTACGCCAGGCCGGCACGGCTGGAGAAGGCGGCGACGGTCTCGAAGCTGAGGTGACGGACCGTCGGCCCCGGCGAGGAATCCCCGCCGGGCCGGCCCTCCGGGCAGGGCCCGCGAGTAGCGCGGCCCGCGTCCGGGTCACCCGGCGCAGCACCACAGGTCCTATGTGAAAAGGGGACAGGCAGGACGCGGGGGCCACGGGGGCTCTACATGTGCCGGGTACGCCGTTCGGTGTCGCAAGCACCCGCACTGCGTACCATCGCATCACACTCTTTACAATGCCGCTGACGGCGCTGGAGCCGGTCCCCTCGGCTTCGGCGTCGCCTGTGTTCACTGCAGTCGCGGGGCCGGTCTGGCTGCCGCCCCCGCGTCTGACCCCGGTGAGCGGCCGGCACCGCAACGGCGCCCCCAGGGCCTCCGTCAGCGGTCCGCCGCCACCCCGGCCCCGATCGGGCCCCGCAGCGCCGCGCGGACCTGCTCCGGGTCGGCAGCCTCCACCACCGCCCGCGACCACAGCCCCGGGCCGGCGTCGGCGGCCGGGGCCAGGCCCGAGCCGGCCGCCCACCGCCAGGCCGCCAGAGGCACCCGCAGCCGGCCCGCAGCCTGGTTCTCGTCGTACTGCTCCCGCACCGAACGCGCCATGAATCGCACTCCGATCGCACATCGGCGGCCCGACCATCGGGCCGCGCCGGAAACATGCCAAAAGATCCCGTTTGCTGTCAATAGCCCTGATTCTGGGGCGAGTTGGGAGCACACCGCACAAGCCGCCTACGCGTACGCGAGGACCGGATTCACCCCTGCCGAGGACAGTGAGCCGTCGGGCGGATGCCGCGTGAAGCCGGCGCCCGGCCACGACCCTCGCCCTGGCCCGGGTGAACTGGCTGGCCTGATGAAGCGCTGCGACCAGAACGACAAGGAGGGAAGCTTTCCCGGGCGATCAGAACAGCAGCAGCTTCTCGTCGGCCTCAGGCTCGGCGTCCTCCCACAGGGGAAGCAGCAAGTCCGAGCCCGCGGGGATGAGGCGCCCCGAGGCGATGCAGGAGATCGGCGGGAGGCCGTGGCGGCGGTTCTGGGGTCCCGGCGGGTCGTGGCGGGCTAGGTGGCGCGTGTCCGGGCTCACAGCGACGGAGCGACGGCAGGCGGGACAGGCGATTCGAGGCCATGCGGACATGACAAATCCTCCTTCGTCGAAGGCACGTTGAGGGCGGGATACATCCCCGCGAGCCGGGGGTGTGCTGGGAGCGTAGGGCCGCTCGCCGATGCCGGCGCGGGCCTGGTGCAAAAGCCGACAGCGACACGTTGTTGCAGGTGAAAGGCAGTGCAAGGCTCCGGAAGAGCGAGCAACCTCTAGGAACCGCGAATAACCTCTAGGAACCGCTAGGTCGTCGGCGCCCAAGTCGGCCGGATCGCGGCACCTGGTCGCCGCCAACTCGCGCGGGCGGGATTTCGGACATGCCGACGATCCCTTCCGGGGCGGTATGCGGGGGTACGGAGTGGGCCGAATCAGGCCCGGTGTGTCGAGAGTAGGGCGCGAGGCCCGCCGTATCGAGTGCCGCTGACAGAACCCGCCAAGGTCGCATCCCCGCAGTTCGCACGCAGGGTGTAGCGATCTGTTCTGATCGAGTGTCCTCTCGTTTCCTTGAGTGTCCTTTGGTGTCCGTTGGTGAGATTGAAACTCGGGACTGAGATGGCTGGTTCCGTTCGCCTGACGGGAGTCTGGCACGGCGGCCGCCCGAGGCGAAGCGACCCGGTTCCGTCTCAGCCAGGCAGGTACTGGTGAGTTCCGGTGAGAACGGGTGAGCCTCGCCGAGGTATCCCGAGGAACTCCGAGGAATCCGGAAAGCGAGGACGGCCGGATATGAGCGCCCTGGCGACCCAACTCGCCCGCGGGGACGTCTCCCTCCGGGGGGTGTCCTGCCCGGTGCTCGGCCAGTCCGGCGCCTGTACCCGCAGCTTCCCCGTGGGGGACACAAAGCGGGGAAATCGGGACGACCCCTGGGAGACCCGTCCGCCGACTCGGGGAGTCGACGGTCAGCTGGCCACCGCAGCCGGCCCTGCCCCGAACCGCGGGACATCGTCCGCGGTCACGTCGCAGACGAGGACGAGTTCGGTGCTCGTCTCTCGGCGGGTGACCCGCTGTGCGGCGTGCCTGGATAGGTGGACAGGTAGCACCGTGCGGTTCGGTGGATCAGTAGCGGTGGCCGGGCCAGTGCGGGTCCTCCCAGCGGTCGGGTCCGGTGACGCCGAGCAGGCGTATCCGGTGAAGTAGATCCTCGGATGCGCCATAGGCGCGAAGCCGGGCAGGCGCGTGGCGGACAAGCCAGGCAGTCAGCTCGACGCGCATCTCTTCCTCGTTCTCCCAAGCCCGCCAGGGAAGTTGGTCACCGAGCAGTTCGTACTCCCAGTGCGCTGCCGCTTCGGCCAGGTGTCGGTCGGCCACAGGGTCACTCAGCGCTTGCCAGGTGTTGAGCCACGGGCTCAGCGTGCCCGTTGCCTCGGCACTCAGGACGAGGAGGTCATGCACAGGTACGGCGGGATCCGGATCGGTGAGGGTGCAGGCCCACCAGGCCTGCAGGAATTCCTCCACTGCAGTGGCCTGCTCGGCAGGCCACTGCTGCCAGTGGCCGAGAGCGAATGAACGCCCGACCTCCTCCGTGCCGAAGAGGGGCTCGATGAGGCCGCTGACGAGGGCAGAGGCGAACTGGGGCAGGATCCGGCGCAGCACGGATGCGTGATCGCTCCAGTCGATGGCCTGCCATGTGCGCCGCAGGAGATCGGGGTCCAGCTCCGAGTCCGCCACCTTGAGCTGCGCGAGGTCTTCCGCGCTGCCCCAGTGGCACTCGCAGTTGAACTCGTCGGGGTGAGCGGTCATCCCGCGGAACGTAACGGCCAGGCCGTCCAACGCGGCGTCGAGGCGAAGTCGTGCGCGGGGCTGATCGAGGTTCATCATGGGCATTTGCCTTTGGGGACTCCGGGAGCTTGCGCCAGCCGAAGATCGCTAATCTACCGGGTCAGGATCCCGACTGTCATCAGCATGACGGCGTCTCGACTCCCGCAGTGCTCGCGATTGCCCAGAGACGGGTCACAAGATCAGCGACAGAGCCCCATTTCCCCCGAGGTCGTAATAAGGCTTGTGGCTTTGTACGCGAGAACGGGGTCTGGCTCAACTTCTGTGGACGTATTGCGGAGCGTGACTGGTGGACGGCCACGGTGGCGTGCGCCGGTGAGCGATCGTGCAGGCTGGACACATGGCCAGTCGCGTGGAGAAGTACCTCGCCCATCTTGATCGACTTTCCGGAGGAAGGGAGCCCCGCTTCTTCCCTGTCGAGTCGACCAAACAGGGGCTGCGGGGCGTAACGGAGATCGTTTACGACAACCTGCCGGACGGGCTTCTCACGGCGCTCACCTACGGCTTGTCGCTGGCGGAGCATCCCGATTGGCAGCACGGCTCGCCGGAACTCTGCCTCAGCGTGAACTCGACAAACGTGATCTGGGCCCACGCCGTGGGCTTCCTCGCCGAGCAGCTCCGTGGAACCTGTCCCTTCAGTTACGGCAGCACGATCAACTTCGGTGAGCGCGTCGTGCCCGAGTCAGAGATGACGGCATTCTGCGTGTTCGCGCCGCTGGTCCTCGACAGAGACGACTACCTGGGCATCGACGTCGGCATTCCGGGACACGAGGGCCACGACGTGATCAACATCCAAGGGATGTACCCCATCCACGAGGTCGAGCGGCAGTTCATCAACGAGTACGGGCTTGAAGCCTTCTGGAAGAGCGACTGGGAGCCCACCCACGTGCTCCGGCGCCCCGCGGTCTGACGTACGGCTCGAAGGGTCTCGGGTGTCACTCAGAGTGGCCGCGTCACAGAAGTTGAGCCAGAACCCGAGAACGGAAGTCGTTTGTCGATGAGCTCGGGATGCACCTCAAAGTCGGCCAGGGCGATGTTCACGAGTTCGGGAGGCACCCGCCGCTGACCCGATGGGTACATGTAGGGGCGTGCAGACTCCAAGGGGCCGACCATCGTGTGAACCGTGCTGCTGAGATCGTCACCGGCTACAAGCAGGCCGGCGGCTGCACCCTCAGGCAGGCGTTCTCCAGACCCTCGGATGTGTCTCTGCCGGATCGATCGGTAGGGTCTCGGAGACGAGAGAAGAGATCCTCCGATGGACTCCCGCATACCCCGCATCCGCTCCAAGCTGGCGAAGATGCCGTATCAGGCGCAACGCAGCCACTCCGCCTGCGGGGAGCGCCACCAGTTCCGCCTCGGCCCACGCATCAGCTCCTCAGAAGCCGACGCCTTCGAGACGGAGCACCGCCTTGTCTTGCCTGCGGCCTACCGAGCGTTCCTCATCAAACTCGGGGGCAGCGGTGCCGGCCCCTTCTACGGTCTTCTTCCGCTGGATGAGTGCAGGCTGTTCACGATGAACCGGAAGCCGTCGGACGGCAGGCCCCGGGGATTTACTCATGTGGACCGCTCGGACGCGCTGCAGGGTGACCGGTTCCTCCACATCATCGAGATGGGCTGCAGCGATCTGTGTCTCATAGGAGTGACCGGTCCCCTTGCCGGCCGTGTCGTCACCGGCAACGCGGACGGCTTCTGGCCCCCGAACGTCTCCTCGGCACAGGACTTCCTCGGCTGGTACGAGCGTTGGCTCAACCACATGCGGGACGGCAAGGACAACGCCGCGCTGGGGCTGGCCTCCCCGGCGATCGCGAGCGCCCGGGGCCCCCGGGCCGAGGGGTGATGTGACTTAGCGCTGTACTTGGCCCCTGAGCGGTCTACTTGGCCCGCTGAGCGTTCTTGCTGGCCTGCAGGTAGAGCCTGCCTCTCACCTGCGATTGCGAGCAGTGACCCCGTGCCTCCGCTGTCACTGGCTCCGCGTACGGTCTGCGCATGGTTGATCAGAGACCCCCTTTGTCATCGGTGTCCGAATTCGCGGTCTGGGAGCCCGTGCTGCGGCTCATGCTGGCCGGCGGCGGTGACACGGACCGGCGTGCCGGCCGGTCGGCCCGTGTCGCGGGACGCATCGGCCAACACGGCTGGAGCCTGGCCCATCGGGGATCCATGTCGTCGACGGCGCGGATCGCGGTGGAGGGCATACAGAGGGCGCTCGCGCGCGGCGGAGTCCAGGAGATCGCGTTCAGGGCGGAGACCCTCCCGGACGGGGGGACCACGCTCGGCCTGGTCTGGCCGAGCCCGGCCGTGGAACCCGCTGTGGGTTACCCGGACCTGGGGGTGCTCGTGCTGGCCGACGGCTTCCTTCCCGAGCCCTGGCTCCGTCGTCCCGATCCGGTGCCCGGGGCGGAGCCGGCGCCCTCGGCCGATCCGGAACTGCTGGAGCGCACGCTCCGCGAACGGCTGCCGGGTGCCATCGGCGCGACGGAGGAGGAGATCGCCGCCGCCGAAGCTCGCCTCGGTGTCACCCTGTCCGATGAGCTCAAAGCGCTCTACCGGGTGACACGCGTGTACGGCGGCGACTTTGACTTCGCGGAGTGGGACCGGGCCTGCGGGGCGGTCGGCTGTGAGCTGTCCGGCCTGGAGCACCTGGACAGCATCGACGGGGCGGTCCGTCACCCCGGCTGGGACATCGGCGCGACGCGTACGGTCAGTACCGCCCCCGATGCCGCCGTGCAGGGCCTGGCCGGGTCACCGGGCTGGATCGGCTTCGGGAGCAACGGCGGCGATACGTTCACCGTCGACCTGACCCCCGGCCCCGCCGGATACTTCGGACAGGTCATCCTGGTCGACCACGAGCAGAGCCTCGGTGCCGAGCTCGTGGCCGATTCCCTTACGGATTTCGTCCTGGGCCGGATGCGGGAAGAACCCCGTGACCGCCGCGGAGACAAGCTTCCCACCGTGGCCAGAGTCGGTACCGGATGCCTTGAGACCATCCAGGCCGCCGCCCATCCCGCCCTGGAGGTTCTGGCCATCGGCGCCTGGGACGGCACGCCCTTCAGCCTCGCCCCTGTCACGGGACTGCCCCGTCTGCGCACTCTGACCGCCATGCCCGGCACACTGGCCGACCCCCTGGAGGTCGCTGGGCTCACCGAACTGGAGTTCCTGGAACTCGGCGCGCACGAATGGCGCGTCCTCCTGGACGCCGGAGCTGTCCCGCGCACCCTGAAGGCCGCAGCCATCAAGGTGCGGGACCAGAACCACCTGCCCGTCGTGGCCCTCGCCAACGACATCCTGGCCCTCTGGGACCGGCCCCAGATCGTACAAACGCTCCTCACGGGAGACCTCGGCCCCGCAACCTAGCCAGCGGGGCCGCACAAGACGCTGCATTGCACCCCCCACCAAAGCTGAGCGCTGTAGTTGGCTCCGAAGAACGGGCAGTCAGACGGGCGGCGCTTGCTGAGTGGCCGGAGCGTGGGTGGCGGATCATCGCGCCCGCATCAGCCGCTGTGGCATTGTCGCAGGTCACAGGCGTCCGGGATTTAGCGTTCTAGTTGTCCATCGGGGCCAACTACGGCGCTAAGTCACAGGTGACCTCCAAACCGTCGACCCGGCCGTCAGTGACTCCCGAACGTTCTCGTGTACAGAGCCACTGGGTGGTGGACGACGGACTGGGGAGCTTCGGCTCCGGAAGCTGGTTCTTCCAGGAGGCCGAGCTCGCCCAGTTCGTGAAGTGGGTGGTGCGCGGACAACTTCGCCCCTGCCGGAGCCTGACCCCCAACCGGGACGTGACACGGATCATCGGCGAAGAGCACCACTGGTTCAGGCGCACGCTGTGGTGGGCCTCCCGTCAGTCCGCCGAGGCCCAGAACGCGTGGCAGGAGGAACGGATCCGGCGTGCCGAGGCCGCACGGCGGCGCGAGGAGGCCGAGCGGCAGCGCGAAGTCCAGAGGCTGGAGCGGAAGGCCGCGGCCCAGGCACGGCGCGAGGCCTGGCTGGCAACGCCGGCGGGCCAGCTGGCCCAGCAACGGCGCCGGGAGCTGCAGAAGCTGAAGGATGCGCAGGAGGCCGAGCAAAGAGCGGCCGCCCGTCGGCTCCAGGCGCAGTGCGACGAGGAGCGGGCCCGGCATCGGGCAGAGCTCCGGGAACGGCGTGCCCGGGAGTTCGCGCTGGCGCAGGAGCGTGAGGCGGAACGGCAGGCCGCCCGGCAGGAATTGGAGCGCCGTGCCCGGGCCACGGCGGAAGCGTGGTGGGGGCAGCTGTCCCGATCACAGGTGAAGGAGCTGTTCACGGCCGTCTTCGACGCGGCCTGGCAGCAGGACGGGATCCGGGTGCGGATCCCCGAGGGCGGCGGTATCGCGGCGAGCTTCGCCTACGGGGTGCCGGTCCACGCCTTCAACCGCCTGTACGGGATCGTGCGGCCCTGCCCGGTGCTGGTTCCCCTCTCCCCGCAGCTGGCCTACCACCAGGTCTTCGCCCGCAACGCGAAGGAGGTCCAGGCCCTAAAGGCGGGCGGTCTGCGCACCAGCCGGCTCACTCACTTCGATCTCGCCGAACACCAGCAGATCGCCCTGTGTTGAGCGACGCGGCTACCCGTCAGCGACTCGCGGACAGTGGCCGGACAGCCAGCTCCTCCACCAGCGCCTTGGTGATGCACTAGCTGGAGCGACCCGTTGGGTCTAATAGGTCCAATTACTCCTGTCCGTCATCATCTACAAGCCCGGGGCACCCGTCCTCCTGCACGCGGGACTGAACACTCTTGCTGGACACCGGAACTGGCGCCGGAATCGTGGTCCCGGGCGTGTCGCGAGGGTGTGCGGAAACGGATCGATTGATGAACAGCCCGAACAGCAAGAAACCCCCACCGCGAGAGCGGTGAGGGCGAGGTGCGGGGTACCAGTTCGGGAACAACGTACCCCGCGTCCGCGCGCTGGCGCTACGGTCGCTCCACTCGATCCCAGGGGACGCACATGCGCAGACGAATCGCCGCCATCCTCCTCGCCTCGCTTGCCCTCGCCGGCTGCAGCGGTGAGGCTCCACCCAAGCCGGACGCCAATCCGACCGCACGGCCCTCGGCGACTGGGTCCGCGGGTGCGCTGGCGCTCGGGACGAGGGTTGAGACCGTCGGAGCTGGCGGCCTCGGGCGTCTCGAGCTGACCCCCACTTCGATCGCCTACCTGCAGGCCGGGTCGACCTCCGAGAAGCCGCAGGCCGAAGGCTTCGTGTTCGTCACGGTCAAGGTGGTAGCGACGGCTCCGGTGGGCACCGCTCAGACTTCGCCGATCAGTAATGGCGGGTGGAGTTGGGTCGCCCCGGATGGGGAGGCCATCAAGCAGGGCAACGGTTCGGCCTTCAACGTGGTCGCTGAGAGCTTCAATGCGAGCTTCATCTCGCCCGGGACATTCGATTGGGCCGGCGTCGTCTTCGATGTCAAGGTGACGCAGGCGGGCGGCATGCTCCTCTACACCGATGGCGCTGGGCAGGCGTACCGCTGGGCGATGCCGAAGACCGACTCGGGCCCGCAGGTCGCACAGATCAAGCAGGAGCTCGCGCCTTGACGCAGCGAATCGCCCCCACCTCAAAGAATCCCGGATCGGCGATCCACCTACGAAGAATGTTCATGGCCATCAATGTTCGCGGTGCCGCGATGTCTCGAGAAGGCTCGGATGCAGTAACCGACTGTAAGCACACTGTGATCGGTGCTGCTCATGCGCACCCTCGGGCGAGCACTCCCGGCGCATGAACGGCCCCGCCCTCCGTCGACTACTCGTTCGGCCTAACGAAGCGGCCGGGCGCGAAGCAACGGGGAGGGCCGAGGGCCAACGGCCGCTTTGCACCGTGGGTCAGAGATAGGACACCGGGGCCTTGAGGGCGTGTCGTGCGGGGCCGTGGACGGCGGGGTGAGGGTCGTCGGCGGCCCGGCGGAGGACTGGTTCGGCGGCGGGCCCGAGGATGCGGACGGTGTTGGTCAGCGCGTGGGCCCGGACGGTGGCCGAGGGGTGGGTGGTGGTGAGGTATTCGAGTACGGGGGCGGTGCGCTGGTCGCCGAGGTGGCCGGCCAGGTCGCACAGGATCTGATGGCTGCAGGTGGCGGGGCTCGGGGTGCTTTGGGTGAGTCGCCCGCGGTCGGTGTCGAAGAACCGCTGCTGGGCGTGGGGGTCGTTCTGGTGATGGATGAGGAGGTTGAGGGAGACGGAGAGGGCGGGCGGGTGGTGCTGGGTGTGGATGTCGCGGCCGGCCCGGTAGTACATGACCTTCCCTCGGGGCAGGTCGGTGTGTTCGAGCAGGCGCAGCTCGACGGGCTCGCCCATCTGCCCGGTGACCTTCTCGGGGTCGTACTCCCAGATGGTGGTCTGATAGCCGGGACCGAAGTGGCCGACGGTGAGGAAAGAGAAGGTGTGGTCGTGCGGCACTTCGTAGGAGTGCAGCGTCTGTTCATCGGGCAGGGTCATGCGGGCCGGCGGGAGCCAGATGTTGGCCCGCACGGTGAAGTTGTCGCCGTGGCCCAGGAGCAGTGACGGCCCCATGTACGGGTTGCCGTGCTGCCAGGAGGCGAGGTCGGCGAGCTCGTGGTTGAGGTGGTCGACCAGGAGGTCCGCGTCGGCGTTGAGCGCGCTCAGGGCGTCGGCGGAGGCGAGCACGGAATCGGTGTCGGCCCCGTCGACGGTCGCGTTGACATGGTCGAGGTAATCGGCCAGACCGATGGACGAGAGGTGGGCGGCGGGGAGGGTGTAGGCCACGGTCCGCTCTCCTGTCAGGTGGCTTGCGAGGGCCCGGGCCCGGGCGCCGGTGCCTGCCCCAGGGCGGCGGCTGCGGTGGCTCGGATCTCGGGGTGCGGGTCGTGGGCGGCGGCTTCGCGCAGGCGTCTGGTCCCTGCGGGGCGGTCGACGCGGAACAGGGCGCGGACAGCCTCCCAGCGCACCTGGTGCTGCGGATGCTCCGCCAGTTCTTCGAGCCGGGGCCCGGACGCGGGGTTGCCGGCGGCGCCGAGCAGGCGGATGGCGTAGGTGAGCCGGGTCGCGGCGAGGTCGGCGCTGATGACCTGGACGGGACACAGCGTCGTGCGGTCGTAGGCGAGCCGGTAGCGGAGGGCCGGGGGCGAGGTGAGCAGCAGATGCGGGCAGGCGGCCGCCGATTGGGCGAAGGCGGCCACGTGCTGTCCGGCGTCCAGGGCGAGGACCTGGCCCCTGGCCACCGTGTGCATGCCCAGAGGGGTCAGCGGCTGGCCGTCCAGGGCGTCGGGGCGCAGGTGGCGGGGCCGGGCGTAGACATCCACCTGGGCCGGTTCAGGGCCGACAGGTGCGATCAGACAGTGCGCGGCGGCGCTGACCAGCAGGCCCGGCGGACAAGGCGCGGGCGTGGCCCGAAGAGTGAGGTTCCAGCCCGCGCCCTGTGCGACGACGATGCCCCCGTCGGCCATGCCGGGCACCGCACGGTCCGGCCGGCGGCAGACATCGCCCAGGAGCTGCGCCACATGCTGCGCCGCCCACCCGGACGCCGCCAGAACAGCCAACGGGCCTTGCGCGGCGGAGAACCCTCCCGGTTCTCCGGGCGCAAGGCGGCTGCCCACCTGGACGACGAACGCGTCCAGGTGGGCGGCTCCCTGCTCGGCCTCAGTATTCAAGATCCAGGTCACCCCGCCAGGAACCTACGTGAAGGTCTCGAACGCCTTGAATGCCTTCCCGACTCCGCCGGCTGTGATGTCCTTCGTGAGCGTGTCCACGTCCTTCTTGCCGATCTGCTGCTTTGCGTTGGCGAGACCGGCGTTGCTCAGGAGGATGGGGCTGGCCTCGGAGATGCTGTCCAGGCCGGACGTCAGGCCGCTTGCGGCAACCGGGGTGCCCAGCTCCGGAAGCTCGTCACCCAGTACAGCGTGCGCCGGCGCAGCTGCCTGCACGGCCTGGGCGCTGCACACGCCGCCTCCCAGTGCCGCTGCCACGGTTCCCGCCACGATCAGTCCGCGCCCCAGCCGGCCGTTCTTGATCATTCTTGCTCCCACATCTCGGAAGGTGTTCGTCGTGATCGACCGCTCAAGCCGTCACCGGCTCAACGACCGACTGTGCCCGTAGATATGGCTCGACCTGAGCACACAACCCGCATGACCGCGGGTGACACGGTGACGGCGGCCGCCGCTGAATTCTCTGCGCCGGCTCCGACGGAGCTTCTCTGCGTATCCGCCCTCCTCCCGTCTCCCGGCTGGCGCCGCCGAGAGACACGCCTGGGCTCCACCCGGAACCCACCCAGCCTTTGACGCAGTCGCTACTGGCCGTTCGGATCCTCCTCAAGGGCCTACAGCCGCTCGGCGGCGGCCGTCAGGGAACCGGCCTCGGCGGTGGCGTCGAGGAGTTCCAGGTCACACAGATCCACATCCATAACCTGGAGTTATCACACGCTCCAATTTACGTCGTGGTGTTATTGGTTGGCAGTCCATAGGTTCTGAGGTGTCAGCCGGGCGGACCAGTCCGGCGAACCGCCCCGAAAGGCACCCGCCATGACCACTGCTCTCATCACCGGATCCTCCAGCGGCATCGGCCTGGACATCGCCCGGGCCTTCCTGGCGAGCGGCGCGAACGTCGTCCTTAACGGCCGCGACGCCGACCGCCTCGCCAAGACCGCCGCCGGCCTCGGCCATCCGGAGCGCACCGCGTGGGCCGCGGGCAGCATCGCCGAGCGGGAGACCGGCGAGGCCCTCGTGCGTACGGCGCTGGAGCGCTTCGGCCGCATCGACGTCCTGGTCAACAACGCCGGTACCTTCGCCTCCAAGCCCTTCACCGATGTCACCGAGGCCGAACTCGACGGCTTCCTGACGGGCAACCTCAAGGGCACGTACCTCACCACCCAGGCCGTGGTGCGGGCCCTGCGCGCGCAGGGCGAGGGCGGCAGCATCGTCAACATCGGCACCGTCCTGGTGGACCACGGGCTGGCCGGCTTCCCGGCCAGCGCGCCGGTGGTCAGCAAGGCCGGTGTGCACGGGCTGACCACGAGCCTGGCCGCCGAGCTGGCAGCCGACGGCATCCGCGTCAACCTCGTCGCGCCCGGCATCATCCGCACCCCCCTACACGAAGGCGCCGACGTGGACGCCTTCGGCGGGCTCGCCCTCCTCAACCGGGTCGGGGAGGCCTCCGAGATCGCCGAGGCGGTGCTGTACCTCGCGGGCGCCGGCTTCGTGACGGGCCACGCCCTGCGCGTGGACGGCGGCCACGTCACCGGCCGCCCCTGACCACTCCTCACCGCCCCCCTCCGGAAGGACTTCCGCCATGCCGTACGTCAATGTCAAGATCACTCGTGAGGGCGCCACCGCCGCCCAGAAGGCCGAGATCATCGCCGGTGTCACCGACCTGCTGGTCAAGGTCCTCGACAAGGACCCGGCGACCACCTTCGTCCTCATCGACGAGGTCGCCCTCGAGGACTGGGGCGTGGGCGGCGTCCCCACGGACGAGTACCGCCGCCGCCAAGCCCGCGGCTAGTCTTCTGAGTCAGGAATTCTGTTCAGATATGAGGCGAGGCGTTCGAGGATCTCATCCGCGGTCTTGGTCCAGATGTAGGGCCTGGGGTCGGTGTTCCAGGCTGCGATCCAGGCCCGGATGTCTTGCTCCAAGGCCTGAACGCTCTTGTGGACGCCTCGCCGTATCTGCTTGTTTGTCAGCTCGGCGAACCAT
>NZ_JBSGZI010000150.1:0-14628 GCF_053610945.1 Streptomyces sp. NPDC054849 | reverse complement strand
CGCCCGCACCGGGCGGCCGCACCGGGGCCGCGACTACCAGCTGGTCTTGCGGTACAGCTCCCACATCTGCATGGCGGTCTGCGGGTCCAGCGCCCGCTCGGCGCCCGCGATGTCCTCACGCGCGGCGACGTACAGCTTGCCCTGCCACAGGGGCAGCAGGCGCACGTCCTCGGCGAAGATCTGCTGTGCCTTCTCGAACTGTGCGACTCCGGCCGAGCGCTCGCCCTCGCGGCGGGACTTGGGCAGCAGCTCGTTGAGGATCTCGGTCGGCTCGTAGGCGGTGCCGACCGCGTTCTCCTTGCCGACGAACGGCGCGATGAAGTTGTCCGGGTCCGGGAAGTCGGGGAACCATCCACGGCCGAAGACCGGGTACTCGCCGCTCTTGTAGCCCTCCTGGAAGGTCTTCCAGGGCTGGCTGCGCAGGGTGATCCTGAACAGGTCGCTCTCGTCCAGCTGCCGCTTGAGCTCGGTGAACTCGTCGGCGGTGGAGGAGCCGTACCGGTCGGTGGTGTACCAGAAGGTCAGGTCGACCGGCTGGGTGATCCCGGCGTCCTTGAGGATCTTCTTGGCCTTGCCCACGTCCGCTGCGCCGTACTTGTCGTAGAACGGCGTCTTGTGGCCGACGACGCCCTTGGGAACCATCGAGTACAGCGGCTCCGCGGTGCCCTGGTAGACCTTGGAGACGAGGGTCCCGCGGTCGACGATCTGGGCGATGGCCTGGCGGACGGCGAGCTTGTTGACCGCCGGGTCCTTGGGGTTGAAGACGAGGTAGCGGATCTCGGCGCCGACGTTCTCGACGACCTGGACGCCCAGCGACTGCGCGTCGGGGGTCTGCAGCTCCGTGATCTGCGGGGCCGACAGGCCGCGGTAGGTGGCGTCGATGTCCTTCGCCTTCAGGGCCGCGACCATCTTGGAGGACTCCGCGAAGTAGCGGATGGTCACACCGTTGTTACGGCGGTTGGCGAAGCCCGTGTAGCTTCCGTTGCGGCTGAGGACGGCCTCGCTGCCCTCCTTGTACGAGTCGAGCACGTACGGGCCGGAGCCGGTGATCTTGCCGTCGCCGCGCACCTTGTCGGCGGGGTACTCCTTGGGCGCGACCAGCGAGGCCGCGGGCGAGCCGAGGACGTACGGGAAGGTGGCGTCCGAGGTCTTCAGGTGGAAGACGACCGTCAGCGGGTCGGGGGTCTCGATCTTCTCCAGGCTGCCGAAGAGGTCCTTCGGGCCGACCCTGGAGCC
This sequence comes from Streptomyces sp. NPDC054849, assembly GCF_053610945.1. NCBI lineage: Bacteria > Bacillati > Actinomycetota > Actinomycetes > Kitasatosporales > Streptomycetaceae > Streptomyces > Streptomyces sp. NPDC054849. The sequence goes on along the minus strand of NZ_JBSGZI010000150.1, from coordinate 13,392 downwards.
GATGGTCATGATCCGGTCGAGGGAGTGCTTGACCGCCTTGGAGTCGAGCGGCTCGCCGTTGGAGAACTTCAGGCCCTTGCGCAGGGTGCACCGGTACGCCTGGCTCGCCGAGTCCGTGAACTCGCAGCTCTGGGCGGCGTCCGGCTGGGGCTTGGTGGAGCCCGTCGGGAAGGCCAGCAGGGTCTGGTAGACGTTGCGGTACAGCTCCCAGGAGCCGTCCCATGCCGCGGCGGGATCGAGGGTGCTCGGTGCGCTCGTGGTACCGACGACGATCCTCTTCGTATCGTCGCCGTCGTCCTCCGACAGCAGGCCGCATCCGGCGAGCAGGGATATGGACGCAAGGGCCGCAGTGATCTGCAGGCATCTGGTCCGGTTGAACACGTGCACGCTCCTCGATCAGCCAGGGGTGCGGCAGACCCTACCGCAGTGCCCCACGAATCCAATGGGGAGGTTTCGTGGGGCACTTGACCGGTTCCGTGCCTATTCGATACGCATTTACCTCCCTTTCGGAGGCAAATCTGTCCGATTATCGGTCAGTGCACGCCGGCATTGAGGAACATCCCTCCGTCGACGACCAGAGTTTGACCCGTGATCCATTCCGCTTGTGCAGATGTAAGGAACGCCGCGGCCCCTCCGATGTCCTCCGGGAGGCCGAGCCGGCCGAGCGGATAGGCGGCCGACGCCTCCTGCTCCCGACCGTCGTAGAGCGCCTGCGCGAACTTCGTCTTGACCACCGCGGGGGCGATCGCGTTGACGCGCACCCCGGGCGCCATCTCGTGCGCGAGCTGGAGTGTGAGGTTGACCATGGCGGCCTTGCTCATCCCGTACGCGCCGATGAAGGGCGAGGCGGAGACGCCGGCGATGGACGCGATGTTCACGATCGCGCCGCCGTTGTCCTTCTGCCAGGCGTGCCAGGTCCGCTGGGCGAAGCCGAGGGCCGAGATCACATTGGTCTCGAAGACCTTGCGCGCGACCCCGAGGTCGAGGTCCGCGATCGGGCCGAAGACCGGGTTGGTGCCCGCGTTGTTCACCAGGAAGTCGACGCGGCCGAAGGCCTCCATCGTGCGTTCGACCGCAACGGCCTGGTGGGCCTCGTCGTGGGCCTTGCCGGCGACCCCGATCACCCGGTCCGCCCCGAGCCGCTCGACGGCCTCCTTGAGGGCCTCCTCGTTGCGCCCGGTGATGCAGAGCCGGTCGCCGCGGGCGACCAGCGCCTCGGCGATGCCGTAGCCGATGCCCCGGCTCGCCCCGGTGATCAGTGCGACCTTGCCGCTGTCGATACCGTCGTACGTCATGTCGTGCGCCCTGCCTCTCGGATGCGTCTCAGTTGAGCGGGCCGCCGGCCACGTACATGACCTGGCCGGAGACGAAGCCGGCGGCCTCGCCCGTGAAGAAGGCGATGGCGTTGGCGATGTCGTCCGGACGGCCGACGCGCTGGACGGGGATCTGGGTGGCGGCCGCCGCCTGGAAGTCCTCGAAGCCCATGCCGACGCGGGCTGCCGTCTGGGCCGTCATCTCGGTGACGATGAAGCCCGGGGCGACGGCGTTGGCGGTGACGCCGAACTTGCCGAGCTCGACGGCCAGGGTCTTGGTGAAGCCCTGCAGGCCGGCCTTGGCGGCGGAGTAGTTGACCTGGCCGCGGTTGCCGAGCGCCGAGCTGCTGGAGAGGTTCACGATGCGGCCGAACTTCGCCTCCACCATGTACTTCTGACAGGCCTTGGACATCAGGAAGGCACCGCGCAGGTGCACGTTCATGACGGTGTCCCAGTCGGTCTCGCTCATCTTGAACAGCAGGTTGTCGCGCAGCACGCCCGCGTTGTTGACCAGGATGGTCGGAGCGCCGAGCTCGCTCGCGACGCGCGCGACGGCCGCCTCCACCTGGGCGCCGTCGGAGACGTCACAGCCGACCGCCAGGGCCTTGCCGCCGGCCGCCGTGATCGCCTCCACGGTGTCCTTGCAGGCGGCCTCGTCGAGGTCGAGTACGGCGACGGCCCGGCCCTCGGCGGCCAGGCGTACGGCGGTGGCCGCGCCGATGCCCCGGGCCGCCCCGGTCACGATCGCGACGCGCTGCTCGGTGGTGGACATGGTGGATCTCCTCGCCCTTGAGAGGCGGTCACCCAGAGGTGAGCAACCGCTTAGTAGCTTCAGCTGAGGAGACGCTAGGAGCCCTGGCACCCGGTGTCAACGGTCACCGACTCGGCCCCGCCTGCCGATCCCTCCCCGTCGGCGTCCGGGGCGCGGGGTCCGTGGGCGGAGCCCCGCGACGACCCCGTACCCGGGGAGCCGCGGACGGCCTCAGCCGTTGCCCCCGGTCAGCGGACCAGCAGGTCCAGCAGCCGCTCCACCTCCGCGGCCGGATCGGCCGTCAGGCCGGTGTGCACGGGCCCCGGCTGCACCACGGTGCTGCGCGGGGCGATCAGCCAGCGGAACCGCCGCCCCGCGTCGTCGCCCGCGGCCTGCCCCGCCTCGGCCCCGCCGCTGCACACACCCTCGACCCCGCGCAGGGCCGCCCGTACGCCGGCCACATCGGCCCCGGGGTCCAGGGCGAGGAGCTTCGCCTCGTCGAGGTGGATGCGCGCGGCGACGTACGCGTGCGCCCGGCAGTAGACGATCACGCCCGCGTTGAAACACTCGCCCCGTTCCATCCGGGGCACCACACGCACCAGCGCGTACTCGAACACGTCCCGCTTGATCACTCGCTGTCGCTCTTCTTCCGGTGGGGCTGGGGGGCGAGGCGTTCGGCGAGCCAGCCGGGCGGGCCGGACCGCGGCCTCACCTCGGCCGTCATCGAGATCCTCTCGTGGATCGTGGCCGCGCGCGGCAGCAGCGCCTCGACGTAGGCGCGGCGCAGCGCGTCGGTGGTGTCGAAGCCCGGCTCGTCGACCAGCCACTCGTCGGGGACGTCGGCGGCGACCTCGGTGAGCAGCTCCTCGGTGACCAGCGGCGCGAGCGCGGCGGCGGCGGCCTCGATGTCCGGTCCCACGGGGGCCAGTACATGGTCGGAGGCGTTGTACGGCTTGGCGGACGCGGTCTGGGCCGTGGGCCAGTTGTGGTGCCAGATCATGGTCGCGCCGTGGTCGATGAGCCACAGGTCCCCGTGCCAGACGAGCATGTTCGGGTTGCGCCAGGATCGGTCGACGTTGTTGATGAGGGCGTCGAACCAGACCACGCGCCCCGCTTCGACCGGATCCACCTGATAGGCGAGCGGGTCGAAGCCGATCGAGCCGGGCAGGTAGTCCATGCCGAGGTTGAGCCCGCCGCTGGCCTTGAGCAGCTCCTGGACCTCCTGGTCGGGCTCGCCGAGCCCGATGACGGGGTCGAGCTGCATCTGCACGAGCCGCGGGACCCTCAGTCCCAGCCGCTGGGCCAGGCGGCCGCAGATGACCTCGGCGACCAGGGTCTTGCGGCCCTGACCGGCTCCGGTGAACTTCATGACGTAGGTACCGAGGTCGTCGGCCTCGACGATCCCCGGGAGCGAGCCGCCCTCACGCAGGGGCGTGACGTAACGGGTCGCGATCACTTCTGTGAGCATTTTCCCAGGCTAACGGGCGGACCGGCTTCGCGATCAAAGGTTTTTCCGAAGCACCGTCCCCCTCGGGCCCGGCACGCCGGACGGGTCCCCGCCACGGGAGGGCGGGGACGCCGGTCCGGCCAGGACTTACTTGCCCTTGGTCTTCTTCATGTGCTCCGAGGTCTTCGACACCATCTCCTCGGTCTTGCCGCTCATCCGCTCGGCACTGCCCTCCGCCTGCATCTGCGCGTCGTCCATGGCACCGCCGGCGCTCTCCTTGAGCTTGCCCTTGACCTGCTTGGCCTTCCCCTTTGCCTTGCTCATGACGAGATCCTTCCGTTCTTGGGCTTTCTGGGCTTGCTGGACTTATTCGACATTCCGGTCTTCCCGGGAGGTCGTGCCCATCCTGCTGCCCTCGCAGGCACCTCGCATTTCGTGGCGGGCCGCCCGGACGTCAAGGCCGATGGGCCGCGAACTCCTTGACGAGCGTCCCGCAGAAGGCGTCGAGGTCGCCCGGCTTGCGGCTGGTGACCAGGGTGGCGGGCGCCGCGTCGCAGACCTGTACGGATTCGTCCACCCAGGTGCCTCCCGCGTTGCGGATGTCGGTGGCCAGGCTCGGCCACGAGGTGAGCGTGCGGCCGCGGACGACGTCCGCTTCCACCAGCAGCCACGGGGCGTGGCAGATCGCCGCCACGGGCTTGCCCGCCTCGAAGAAGCTGCGGGTGAAGCCGACGGCCCGCTCGTCCATGCGCAGCGCGTCGGGGTTGGCGACTCCTCCGGGCAGCACGAGCGCGTCGAAGGCGTCCGACGTGTCACCGGCGAGGACGTGGTCGACGGGGAAGGTGCCCGCCTTGTCGAGATGGTGGTACGCACGGACCCGGCCGGCTGCCGTCGAGACCAGCTGAGGGTTCCATCCGGCCTGCTCGACGGCCTTCCAGGGTTCGGTGAGTTCGATCTCCTCCACGCCCTCGGGCGCGGTCAGAAAGGCGATGCGCACCGGGTTCACCTCCTTGAGTCGGGGCGGCCGCGGCACCACGGGCCGCCCGCTCGGCGAGGGCCGCCCGGCCGCGAGCCGGGTGTGCGGCTCGCGCACACGCCCTGCGCCTGCCCCGTCGTACGCGCCTCAAGCAGGGTCGGCCGGTGAGCGTGACGGCGGTCCGCTCCGGCACGGGCGGCGAGTCACCCGACCCGAGTCCGCGTGCGTGCCCGCGTACCCGCGTACCCGCGTACCCGCGTACCCGCGTACCCGCGCCGATTCTGGGGAGACGCCCGGGGAACGGTGACAGAGAGGCATGAGCCATGAGCGAGAAGGACATCTGGGGCTACCACCAGGACGCGGGATACCGGCTGGGGATCGACCTGATCGGCTACAAGGTCGAAGCCACCGACGGCAGCATCGGAAAGATCGACAAGCACTCCGAGGACATGGACACCGCCCACCTCGTCGTCGACACCGGCCATTGGATCTTCGGAAGGCACGTGCTGCTCCCGGCGGGCACCATCGCGCGCATCGACACGGCCGCTGAGACCGTCTACGTCAACCGGACGAAGGAGCAGATCAAGAACGCACCCGAGTACGACGAGGCCAAGTACGTGAGCCAGTCCGGCTACATGGAGCAGCTAGGGCGGTACTACAACCAGCCTCACATGTAGGGGTCAGGCCGCGGGAGTCCACTGCTCCAGCAGGTCGTCGGTCGCCGTGATGGCGGCCACCAGCGCGAGGGAGTTGCGGATCACCTCCGCGGTGCAGGACGCGGGCACCCCCGCGATCGCGTCGGCCGGGACCACGACCCGGTAGCCGAGGTTCACGGCGTCGAAGACCGTGTTCGGGATGGCGATGTTGGAGGAGACCCCGGTGACGACGAGGGTGCGGACGCCGAGGTTGCGCAGCAGGGCATCCAGATCGGTGCCGGCCATCGGGGAGAGTCCGTGCAGTCGGCGCACCACCAGGTCCCGCTCGGCGACGACGATGGGGGCGGCGACCTCCACCGCCCGGGTCCCGGTCAGCTGACGTACGGGCAGCCTCTCGGCGGCCCGGAACAGCCGGGCGTTGCCGTTCGCCCCGAGCCCGTCCGGCCGCCGCTCGGCTACCGCGTGCAGCACCTGCACCCCGGCCCCGTGCGCGGCGTCGACCAGTGCCGCCACCCGCCCCAGCATCCCCGAGTCCCGGGTCTCCTTGGCGAGTTCGGGCAGCGCGCTCTCCTCGCCCACGACGCCGTTCTGGCATTCGACGGTGAGCAGCGCGGTGGTGGCGGGATCGAGATCCGGCATGGCTCCCCCTGGCGTGGCGACGGAAGAGACCTCATGATTCCTGACACATAGTCAGATGTGAAGGGGATCGGACGATGGACGAGACACAGCGGCGGGGCCGCCGCATCATGATGAGCGACGCGGAAGTGGACGCCTTCCTGTGTGAGCAGAGGACCTGCCGGGTGGCGACGGTCTCGCCCGACGGACGCCCCCACGTGGGTGCCCTGTGGTTCGCGTGGGACGGCCGCTCACTGTGGCTGTACTCGATCACCCGCAGCCGCCGCTGGTCCGACCTGCGCAAAGACCCGCGGATCTCGGTGGTCGTGGACTCGGGCGAGGCGTACGACGAACTGCGCGGCGTGGAGCTGTCGGGCAGCGCCGTCTTCGTGGGTGAGGCCCCGCGCACGGGCGAGCACTGCCCCGAACTGGCCGAGGCCGAGCGGATCTTCCCCCTCAAGAACTTCGGCATCGAGGAGATGCCGCACGACGGGCGGCACGCCTGGATCCGCCTCACCCCGGAGTCGGTCGTCTCCTGGGACTTCCGCAAGATCTAGGCCAGGCCGGCGGCCACCTGCCGCAGGGCGTCGACCGCTGCCCGGATGGAGGGCCGCCGGTCGGCGTCCGCGCGCCAGACGGCGTATACGTGGCGGCGTACGCTGTCGCAGACCGGCAGCAGCCGCACCCCCGGCGGTACCGGGCCGCGCCCCAGCCTCGGCGCCACGCACACGCCGAGTCCGGCCTCCACGAAGGCCAGCTGGGTGTGGTGCTCCTCGGCGATGTGGGCGATGCGCGGCTCGATGCCCGTGCCGCGCAGGGTGTAGACCAGCCACTCGTGGCAGAACTGCCCCTCCTTCCAGGAGATCCAGTCGTCGTCGGCGAATTCGGCGAGGGAGATCCCGGTCCGGTCGGCCAGCCGGTGACCGACCGGGACGGCGATGTCGACGGAGTCGTCCAGCAGGTGGGACCGGGTGAGTTCGGCGGGCACCGGCATCCGCTTGTTGTACCAGTCGATCGCCAGCGCCAGGTCGAGGTCCCCGCGCACGACGGCGGCCATGCTCTCCTCGGGCTCCTGCTCGCGCACCAGCGCCCGCAGCTCGGGATGGTCGGTGCGCAGCACGGACAGGACCTGGGGCAGCAGCCCGCGCATGGCGGTCGGGAAGGCTCCGATCCGCAGCTCGCCGACGGCGCACCCCCTCTGGGCCTCGACGTCGGCCTGGGCCAGCTCCACCTGGGAGATGATCCGCGCCGCGTGATCGGCCAGCAGCCGCCCGGCGTCGGTGAGCCGGACCCCGCGCCCGTTCCTGGCCAGCAGCGGCTGTCCGACCTCCCGCTCCAGCTTGGCCATCTGCTGGGACACGGCGGAGGTGGTGACGTGGAGCCCGTCGGCCGCGCCGCTGACGGACCCGTGGCGGGCGAGGGCGTCGAGGGTGCGCAGGCGCTCCAGGTTCAACATGTAAGCGATGCTACGTCGACACCCAGAGAAAGTCTCGCTTGTCCTACGAAGTTGACACGAGCACAGTAAGGGTCATGAGCGCACCCGCAGCCCCCGGACCGGCCGTCTCGGCCTCCTCGTCGACCGTCGCGACCTCGTCGGCGGCGGCCACCACCCGACGGGGCGGACTGCTCGACTGGCGCGTCCGGTTCGCCGTCCTCTCGGTCGTCTGGGGCTTCAGCTTCCTGCTGATCAAGGTGGGCACGGAGGCGTACGCGCCCTTCCAGGTGGCTCTCGGCCGGGTCCTGTTCGGCGCGCTCGCCCTGCTCACCGTGCTGCTGCTCCGCCGCGAGCCGCTTCCCCGCGGTCTGCGCACCTGGGGCCACCTCGGCGTGGCGGCGCTCCTGCTCAACACCGCGCCCTTCTCGCTCTTCGCGTACGCGGAGCTGAGCATCCCCTCCAGCCTGGCCGGCATCTGCAATGCCACCTCTCCCCTGTGGGGCATGGCGCTGTCCCTGGTCGCCCTGTCCGAGGACCGCCCGACGCGGCGCCGTTTCGCCGGCCTGGGCCTTGGTTTCCTCGGGGTGCTGACCGTCCTCGGCGCCTGGCACGGCTTCTCCGGCGTCGACGCCAAGGGCACCGCGTTCGCCCTGCTGGCCTCGCTCTGCTACCCCATCGGCTGGATCTACGTCCGCCGCACGCTGGCCGGCACCCCCGGCTCCCCGGTGGCCCTGACCGGCGGCCAGCTCATGGTCTCCACCCTGCAGCTCGCCCTGGCGAGCGCCCTGTTCACGTCGGCGCCGACCTCGTTCCCGCTCTGGCCGACCCTGTCGGTGATCGCGCTGGGCGCCCTCGGCACGGGCATGGCGCTGCAGATGCAGTACGGCCTGGTGACGGAAGTCGGCCCGACGACCGCCCAGATGGTCACCTACTTCATCCCGGTCATCGCCACCACGGCGGGCGTCCTGGTCCTCGGCGAGCAGCTCCACTGGAACACCCCGGTCGGCGCAGCGATCGTCCTGGCGGGAGCGGCCCTCACGCAGACCCGAACCGGGTCGCGCAAGCCCGCCTGAGTCGGGCCCCGGCCCAGCCGGGCCGGCCGGGCCGGCGAAAGCAGCCTGACGCCCCTTCCCCGGCCTTCGGGGCACGGCTCCGGCCCTCGACCCCGCCCCGCCTGCATGCGGCGGGCTGTGGTCCCGGTGCGGGCGGCGCGCCGGGCGCGTACGGGGCCACCCGGACGGTTCTGCCGGGCCCCGCCGGCCGCGCTCTCCCCGCGGATATGTCCGGGCCCCCGCCACCGCCTCCGTCAGTCGTACCGCACGCCCGCCACACCCGTCCGGACCGCCGCCGCCACCGCGTCGGCCAGGCCCGGCACCTCCGCGACCGTCAGCTGCGACACCGTCAGCCGTACCCCCGGCCCCGCCTCGACCCGGAAGATGGCCCCGGCGGCCACCGCCCACCCCGCGCCGAGCAGCCTCGCGACCACCACCGTCTCGTCGGCCACCGGCACCCAAACGTTCAGCCCGCTCCGCCCGTGCGCCCGCACCCCCCGCTCGCGCAAGGCCTCGACCAGCGCGTCGCGCCGCTCCCCGTACGAGCGGGCCACCGCCGCCGGGTCCACCGCGCCGGAGGTCCACAGTTCCACCACGGCGTACTGCAGCAGCCTGCTGACCCACCCCGGCCCCAGGCGCTGCCGTCCCCGCACGCGGTCCAGCGACACCGGGTCACCGGTGAGCACGGCGAGCCGCAGGTCCGGTCCGTACGCCTTCGCCGTGGACCGGATCAGCGCCCAGTGCCGGGTCACCCCGGCCAGCGGGTGCAACGGCAGGTCGACGATCCCGTGACCGTGGTCGTCTTCGATCACCAGCACCTGGGGGTGGTCCGCCAGCAGCGCCCGCAGCTCCTGCGCCCGCTCCGCGCTCACCGCGGCCCCCGTCGGGTTCTGCGCCCGTGAGGTCACCACGAGCGCCCGCGCCCCGGCCGCCAGCGCCCGGGCCACCGCGTCGGCCCGCGGCCCGTCCTCGTCCACCGCCACCGGCACCACCCGCAGCCCGAGCGCCGGCACCAGGTCCAGCACCCCGCCCCAACCCGGGTCCTCGACCGCCACCGCGTCCCCCGGCCGCAGGTGGGCCGACAGGACCCGTTCCATCCCGTCCAGCGCGCCGGAGGTCACCGCCACCGGCCCGGGCGCCACCCCGTCGGCGTCGAACCCGGCCCGGGCGAGGCGGGCCAGCTCCGGGGCGACCGGATCCTCCCCGTAGAGGGGCGGGCTCTGCCCGTACCGCCGGGCGGCGGCCGCCAGTGCCCCGTCCAGGGCCGGGAGCAGAGACACATCGGGATTGCCCTGCGCGATGTCCCGCACGCCCGTCGGCACCGCCATCCGCAGCGCGTCCCGCGGGGTGCTGGAGGGGCGGCTCCGCACCCGGCTGCCGCGCCGCCCGTCGGTCTCGATGACCCCGCGCTCGCGCAGCGTGCGGTACGCGGCGGCCACGGTGTTTGGGTTCACCCCCAAGTGGCCGGCCAGCTCCCGCATCGGTGGCAGCAGCGATCCCGGCGCAAGCACGCCCGACGCTACGCCCGCCTCGACGCTGGCCGCGATATCCGCTGTACGACGCCCTGTGATCCGATAGTCTCCTAGCACAAAGCCAAGTATGCACTAGTGCAATGGAGTCGCACCATGACCGCCACGCCTGCCACGAAGACGACCGGGCCGGCCCGGACGCCCGGACCGGCCGCGTCGACCGGCGCGTACGCGCCCACCGACCGCACGGTCCCCAGCCGCTCCCGGGAGCGGGCGCGCTACGCCCGCGAGACGGTGCACTCGATACTCGACCAGGCCTACGTCTGCCACCTCGGCTTCGTCCGCGACGGCTCACCCGTGGTCCTGCCCACGCTGTACGCCCGGGTCGGCGAAGCCCTCTACATGCACGGCTCCACCGGCTCCCGACCGCTGCTCGCGGCCGGCAAGGCCGATCCGGGTCTGGCCGTCTGCGTGACCGTGACCCACGTCGACGGGCTGGTGCTGGCCCGCTCCGCCTTCCACCACTCGCTCAACTACCGCTCGGTGGTCGTGCACGGCACGGCCCGCCAGGTCACCGACGAGTCGGAGCGCCGGACGGCCCTGGACGCCATGGTCGACGCCGTCGTCCCGGGCCGCTCGGCGGACGTCCGGCCCGCCAGCACCCGGGAGCTCGCCGCGACGGCGGTGATCCGCGTGGACCTGGACGAGGTGTCGGCGAAGCACCGCACCGGTGGACCGAACGACGACGCCGGCGACCTGGAGCTGCCCTACTGGTCGGGCGTGATCCCGGTCGCGCCGGCCTACGGGACCCCCGTGCCGGCCGCGGACCTGGCCCCCGGCATCGCCGTCCCGGACTACGTCAGCGCGCTCTGAGGGCGCTGCGGCACGGTGGTGGGACCGGCCGCCGGGCGGCGGGACTCCGCCGCGATCAGGGCGCCCACCGCCGTCAGCAGCAGTACGGTGCCCAGCACCACGGCGCCCGTCAGCCGCTCGCCGAGGAGCGCGACGGCGATCACCGCCGCGCTCACCGGCTCGATCAGCATGATCACGGACACGGTCGCGGCCCGTACGGCCGCGGCCCCGGTGAAGTAGAGCGCGTACGCCAGCGCCGTCGGCACCGTGGCGACGTACACCAGCAGCCAGAGCACCCGCCCGAGTTCGGCGGTGTGCGGCAGCAGCCCCTCCACCGCGGCGAGGGGCAGCAGGCACACCGTGCCCACGGCGACCGACCAGGCGGTGGTCACCAGCGGGTCCCCGCCCGCCCCGCGCTGCCCGAGCCACCGGGCCCGCAGGGTCATCCCGGCGTATCCGCCGGCCGACAGCAGCGCCCAGCCGACGCCGAGCGGCCGCACCTCACCGCTGCCGCTGCCCAGCACCAGTACGGCAAGCCCGGCCAGGGCCCCGACGACGGCGGCCATGCCACCGCGGCCGAGCCGCTCGCCCATCCAATGGCGCGCCCCCAGCGCGATGATCACGGGCCCGGCGCCGAGGGTGACCACGGTGCCCACCGCGAGGCCGGTCTCCTGCACGGCGGCGAAGTAGGCGGCCTGGAAGAGCGTGAAGAGCAGGCCCGTCCCGATCAGCGAGCCCACCGAGGGCCGCACCCGCCCGGTACCGGGCCGGGATCGCCGTACGGCGAGCACCCCCAGCAGCACCACCAGCCCGCCCGCGCACCGCCAGAACGACAGGGCGAGCGGGCCGAGATCACTGGCCAGGAAGAGGAGCGAGGCGGCCGCCCCGGCGGTGCCCCAGGCGGCTCCGGCGACGACGAGGTACAGCAGACTGCGCCCGGCGACGGGCGATTGGTTCGACACGAGATGTCTCCGCGCTTGCGTGAAGGATGAAGGAAGCAGGTCATCGCTTCGCGGGCAGCACGGACCCGCCCAGGGGCTCCCCGGGCCGGGTACCTGTCGTGGTGGCGCCGCCCGCGCTAGGCGGTGGGCGGCGAAAGCACGGTCGAAAGCATGAGCGCCACCCTAGGCTGTCGTCGTCTCGCGGTCCAACACGGCCGGGAGGACGTCGGCCGGCGGGGCCGGCCTCGAGGACTGCGCGATGAAGGCGCCGCCCAGCACCAGGCCGCCGCCGACGATCTGCCAGGTCGAGAGGTGCTCGCCGAGCAGGATCCAGGCGAAGACGGTCGCGACGACCGCCTCCAGGAAGGCCACCACGCCCGCGACCTGGGGCGAGAGCCTGCGGACCGATACGACCCCGGTCAGATAGGCGAAGACGGTCGCGACGAGCACCACCCAGGCGAGCAGCACCGGCGCGGGCATCATCGTGCCGCCCATGGACGCCTGCCCGCCCAGCACCTGCCAGTCGATCTCCCAGGGCCGGGCGATCACCGTCATCACCAGGGCGCCGACGAGCATCCCGTACGCGATCACTCCGAGCGGATCGGGAGCGTCGTCCCCGTCGGCGCCCTGGTCGGCGAAGACGAAGTAGAAGGCCTGGCAGCAGGCCGCGGCGAGACCGAAGAGCACGCCGAGCAGGTCCAGGCTCAGCCCGGCCCAGATCTCGACGACGCAGGCCAGGCCCACGACGGCCACGGCCGCGCCCGCCGCGGCGCCGCGCGTCACGGGCTTGCGCTGCACGAAACGGATGTAGCCGAGCAGCAGCGCCGGGCCCAGGTACTCCAGCAGCAGGGCCACGCCGACCGGGATCCGGGACAGGGAGGCGAAGTAGAAGGCCTGCACGCCCGCGACGGCGACCAGTCCGAAGCCCGCGAGCAGCGCGGGCCTGCGCAGGACGAGGTCACGATGGCGCCAGGCCAGCGGGGACAGCACGAGCGCTGCCCCGGCCACCCTGAGCCACACCATGTGGAGGGGGTCCAGACCCGCCTCGATCAGCGGCTTCGCCGCGACCCCGGAACCACCGAACGCGAACGCCGAGACGAGGGCGAGGCCCAGTCCGGCATTTCTCCCTGACGCTTGCATCCGGCCATCATGTCAGGGCGGGTCAGGAGCGTCACGGGCGTGACACCTGTTGAGATGCACCCGACATCACACCCCACCCGCCCCTGCGGTTTCTGACAGGTCGTCAGTATTGAATGTTCCGCCCGCCGGGGCTACCTTCCGCCGCACGTACCCGACGAGAAGGGGTGGTCGCATGGCTGAAGTCACCGCGGAATCACGCATCGAGGCGTCCGCCGCGAAGCTCTGGTCCCAGCTGACGGACTGGGACGCGTACGGGCAGTGGAGCATGACCCACACCAACTTCCCCCAGGGCGGTCCGCAGACCCTCGCGGTCGGGTCCACCTTCGCCGAGAACATGAAGATGATGGGCTTCCCGGCCGAGGTCGTCTGGACCGTCTCGGAGCTGGAGGACGAGCGCCTCTTCGCCATCACCGGCAAGGGTCCGATGGGCGTGGCCGTCCTCACCCGGTACACCCTGGCCCCGGACGGCGGGGCCACCACCGTCCGCATCGACGGCGAGTTCACCGGGGCCGCCGTCTCGCTCATGGCGGGCAAGCTCAAGGACTCGGCGACCGCCGCCCTGAACGAGTCGCTGCGCAAGCTGGCCGGCCTGGTCGCCTGACACCGCCGGTCGCGACGCAAGCCCACCCGCCACCCGCACGCACGCACTCACGCCCACCCGCACCCGCACCCGCACGCACTCACCCTCACACCGCGGCACACACCACCGCACACACCGCGGCGCGCCCCGCGAGAAGACTCGCGG
>NZ_JBSGZI010000149.1:0-14803 GCF_053610945.1 Streptomyces sp. NPDC054849 | reverse complement strand
CCGCGAGTGCGGCTGCCGGCCCGTTGTGCGTGGCCCGGTCGGGGTCAGCCCTTGCTGATCTCCCAGAAGCGGAAGACGGTCGAGGCGTCGAGGGACCACTGGAGGCCGTTGACGTTCTGGCGGGTGACGGCGTACTGCTTGCCCTGCCAGAGCGGGAGGATCGGGAGTTCCTCGGCGACGATCTCCTGGAGGCGGTTGTAGTCCGTGTTGGCCGCGGTGCGGTCGGACTTGGCGGAGGTCGACGGGATGATCGTCCCGGTGATCTCCTTGTTGTCGTAGTTGTTGTGCAGGACGTTGTCCGGGCCGAAGAACGGCTGCGTGAAGTTGTCGGCGTCCGGGTAGTCCGGGACCCAGCCCTTGACGTAGATGCCGTACTTGCCGGCCTGGATGTCCTTCTCGTACTGCTCGAACTCGATGGACTTGACGTCGGCTTCGAAGAGGCCGCTGTCGTTGAGCTGCTTGGCGATGACCTCGAACTGGTGGTCGGTGGAGGGGCCGTAGCGGGACGGCGTGGAGTACAGGGTGACCTTGACCTTGCCGTTGATGCCGGCGGCCTTGAGGACGGCCTTGGCCTTCTCGGGCTGGGGGGTGCCGCCGTAGCGATCGAAGAACGGCGTGGTGTGTCCGGCGATGCCGGTGGGGACGATGGAGTACAGGGCGGTGGCGGTGCCCGCGTAGACGTCCTTGACGAGGGCTTCGCGGTCCACGAGGTAGGCGATGGCCTTGCGGACGGGGAGCTTGCCGACGACGGGGTCGTTGACGTTGAAGACCATGTGCTCGACTTCGGCGCCGGTGCCCTGGACGACGTCGACCTTGTCGTCGCCGGTCTTGCTCGAGGCGAGGGCGGCGATGTCCTTGGCGGCGAGGCCGCGGAAGGCGAAGTCGACGTCGCCGCTCTCCAGGACGGTCTTGAGGCCTGCCTGGTCGCCGTTGAAGAACTTCAGCGTGACGCCGGTGTTCTTGGCCTTGGCCTTGCCGCTGTAGGACTTGTTGACGGAGAAGGTGGCGCTCTTCTCGCTGAACGAGTCCAGCGTGTAGACGCCGGAGCCGATCGCCTTGTTGTCCGTGCGCAGCTTGTCGGCCGGGTATTCGCTGTGGTCGACGATGGAGCCGGCGCCCGATGCGATCTTGCTCGGGAAGGTGGCGTCGGACGTCTTGAGGCGGAAGACGATCGTCTTCTCGTCGGGGGCGTCGATGCCGGCGATCGACGAGAGCATCACGGCCGGGCCGTTCTCGTCGTTGATCTTGAGGGTGCGCTCGAAGGAGAACTTGACGTCCTTCGAGGTGAGGCTGTGGCCGTTGCTGAACTTCAGGCCGGGCCGCAGGACGCACTTGTAGAGCTTGCTGTCGCCGCCCTCGAAGGCGCAGGACTGCGCGGCATCGGGCTCGGGGGTGGTGCCGCCCTTGGGGAAGCTCAGCAGCGACTGGAAGACGTTGTTGAAGAGCAGCCAGGAGCCGGGGTCGTAGCCCGACGCCGGGTCGGTGGACTTCACCTTGTCGGATATGCCCATGACCACGCCCTTGCCGCTGCCGGCATTGGAGCCATCGGTCGAACCGCAACCGCTGAGCAGCGCGGCGGCGGTGGCTGCGCCGAGCGGGGCCGCCAGCCACTGGTTACGTCGATTCACGCGAACGTCCTTCACAGTCGAACTGTTTCGTTGCTCCGGCCAGCGAAACCCGCTGCCGGTCGTTGCCTTGCTCAGCCGCTTACGCCGCGGCCGAGCTCCCACAGCTGGAGGTCGGAGATGGCGTTGAGCGACCACTCCACTCCGGTGATCCCGTCGCGTGCGGCGACGTACTGCTTGCCCTGCCACAGGGGCAGGACGGGCACGTCCTCGGCGACGATGTCCTGTATCTCCGTGATCGCGGGGACGGCGACGTTGCGGTCGACCGCCCGCCGGGATTCGGGGATGAGCCTGGTGCGCACCGCGCTGTTGGCGTACGGCGTGCCCAGGAAGTTGTCCTGCTCCAGGAACGGGGCGAGGAAGTTGTCGGCGTCCGCGTAGTCGGGGAACCAGCCGAGCCCGTAGGCGGCGTGGTCGCCCTTCTTCTGCGCGGGGCGGAAGTCGGCCCACTCGCTGCCCTGGACGGTGACGTCGAACAGCCGGGTGGAGTTCAGCTGGGCCTTGAGGGCCTCGAACTCGGCGGCCGTGCCGTCACCGTAGTGGTCGTTGGTGTAGTGCAGGGTCAGCTTGACCGGGGTCTTGATCCCGGCCTCCTTCAGCAGGGCGGCGGCCTTGGCGGTGTTGGCGTCGCCGTACTTGTTGAAGAAGGAGTTGACGTGGCCGGTCACGCTGGTGGGGACCAGCGAGTAGAGCGGCTGCGCGGACTTGCCGTAGACCTTGGAGATGAGCGCGTCGCGGTCGACGGCGGCCGCGAGGGCCTGGCGTACGGCCTTGTCCTTGACGACCGGGGCCTCGGTGTTGAAGCCGAGGTAGCGGATCTCCAGGCCGGGCATCGGGACCAGCTTGACGCCCTTGGGCGGCCGGGCGCTGAACTCGGTGATCTGGGCGGGCGACAGGGTGCGGGAGACCACGTGGATCCTCCCGTCGGTGAGCGCTTTGCCCATGGCCGGGGAGTCGGGGAAGGTGCGCAGTTCGACCTGGTCGTTCTGCAGCTTGATGTCGCCCTTGTAGTGGGGGTTCTTGCTGAAGACGGCGCGGACGAGCTGGTTGTTCTTGACCTCGGCCTTCATCGTGTAGGGGCCGGAGCCGTCCACGGCGAAGCCCTCGCGGAGCTTTTCGGCGTCGTAGTTCTTCTTGCTGACGATGCCGGCGGCGGGGGTGGAGAGCTTGTACGGGAAGGTCGCGTCGGGGGTCTTCAGCTGGAAGACGACGGTGTCGGAGCCCTTGACCTCGACCTTGTCGAGGGTGGAGAGCAGCGCGGACGGGCCGTTCTCGTCCTTGATGGCGAGGACGCGGTCGATGGAGAACTTGACGTCCTCGGCGGTGAGCGGGTCACCGGTGGCGAACTTCAGCCCGGGGCGCAGGGTGCAGCGGTAGCTGGTGTTGCCGGTGTCGGTGAAGCGGCAGGCGGAGGCTGCCTCGGGGACGGGCTGGCCGCCGCCGCGCGGGGTGTGCATCAGCGTCTGGACGGTCTGGCGCAGTACGTTCCAGGCCCCGGCGTCGTAGGCGTAGGCCGGGTCGAAGGGGGCGGGGGCGAACTCTGCGGCCTCGAACCGGTCGGTGGTGCCGACGACGATCGCTCCGGATCCCGCTCCTCCGCCGCTCGCTGTGCCGCAGGCGGCCAGCGTGGGGGTGAGCAGTCCGGCCGCGGCCGTCAGCACCATGGTCTTGCGGTTCATGCTGGAAGTACTCCCTGTGCCCGGCACTTGTTCAAAGCGGCGTAGAGGGCACTTCGCGGTGGTCGCCCGTTCAGGGCGGAACGATCGGGCCGGTGTGATGACGATCGGTCCACGCGGTTCCGGCACAGGGGTGTGTGTCCGGGACGGCTGAGGTGCGGCGCAGTGCCCGCAATGACAGTAGTGGTCCGGGACGGGATGGCTGGAACTGACCGGACTTGGGGCGTAATCGCACTGTGATCGGAACGAACTGCCTGTTCACGCGCAGGGCTGCGAAGATTCGGTCAGTAGCTGATCAATCCGGACACAAGGGAACCCCCGAAGGGCCTGAGACAGGTCCGTCGGGGGTTTCGCAGGTGACCAAGCTCACTCTGCGCTACCGGCACGGAGGGGATGGAATTTCAGCCTCCGGGGCTTGCGGCGGGAGATCCTTCCGCAGGACCTCGGTCCTGCAGGCCTTTGGTTCGGTACAGAGCGTGCACACCGGGTGCCGGTGCGTGGCGGACCATGCCGGAAGTGGTCCCGGGTGCACCGCGCTGTGGCCGTGCGTGACGAGGCGTGACGAAGTACGACGAGGCGTGACGAGGCGACCGGCTCAGTTCAACGGGGCGATGAGGGAGCGCAGGAAGGCCAGGTCGACGTCCTCCAGCGAGCGCACGACCGTACGCCCCGGCGCCGGTTCGATCACGCCGACCGAGGGGACGGCCACGACCCGGCAGCCGGCGGCCTCGGCGGCCGCCACTCCGGTCCTGGTGTCCTCGATGACCGCGCACCGGGAGGGGTGCGCGCCCAGGGTCCGCGCGGCCAGCAGGTACGGGTCGGGGTGCGGCTTGGTACGGGTCACCTCGTCGCCTGCGACCGTCATCGTGAAGCGGTCGCGGCCGAGGGTGAGCAGGACCTGGTCGATGACCCGGCGGTGGGAGGCGGAGACCAGGGCGGTGGGCACGTTGTGCCGGGCCAGCTCGGCCAGCAGCCGCTCGGCGCCCGGCATCAGCGGGACCCGGTCGGCGATGCGGGCCGCGAAGCGCTCGTTGAGCAGGACGCTCAGCTCGGCGAGGCCGATGGCTGCGCCGGTCGCCTCGATCAGGAAGGCCGCGCTGCGGCTCATCGGGCCGCCGACGACCACGTGGCGCCAGGCGTCCTCGAGCCGGTGCCCGAGCTCGTGGAAGATCTCCGCCTCGATCTCCCACCAGAAGCCCTCGGTGTCGACCAGGGTGCCGTCCATGTCGAGCAGCACCGCCTGCAGGGCCGAGCCGTCGGCCGTACGGGCGACGGCGGCGGGAACGGTGCTCGTCATGCGCATGCCTCTCGGAAGGGACGAGAAGGCCGGTCACCTCTTCCCGCGGGGCGCTCCCCGGGGAACAGGCGACCGGCCTGTATGGGACCGACAAGTGTACGTCGACTGAGCTCAGCGTGCGTTGAAATACTTCGCTTCGGGGTGGTGAATCACGATGGCGTCCGTGGACTGCTCCGGATGGAGCTGGAACTCCTCCGACAGGTGGACGCCGATCCGCTCCGGCTGGAGGAGGTCGGCGATCTTCGCGCGGTCCTCCAGGTCGGGGCAGGCGCCGTAGCCGAGGGAGAAGCGGGCACCGCGGTACTTGAGGTCGAACATGTCCTCGACGCGGGCCGGGTCCTCGCCGCCGAATCCGAGCTCGGCGCGGACGCGGGCGTGCCAGTACTCGGCCATGGCCTCGGCGAGCTGGACGGACAGGCCGTGCAGCTCCAGGTACTCGCGGTAGGAGTCGGACTCGAACAGCTTGGCCGTGGCCTCGCCGATCCTGGACCCCACCGTGACCACCTGGAGGCCGACCACGTCGGTCTCGCCGGACTCCTCCGGTCGGAAGAAGTCCGCGAGGCACAGGCGCCGGCCGCGGCGCTGGCGCGGGAAGGTGAAGCGGGTCCGCTCGTTGCCCGCCTCGTCGAGGATGATCAGGTCCTCGCCCTTGGAGACGCAGGGGAAGTACCCGTAGACGACGGCCGCCTCGAGGAGGTTCTCGGTGTGCAGCTTGTCCAGGAGGCCGCGCAGGCGCGGACGGCCCTCGCTCTCGACGAGCTCCTCGTACGTGGCTCCGCCCGCGCGGGCCTGCTTGAGGCCCCACTGGCCCTTGAAGAGGGCGCCCTCGTCCAGCCAGGAGGCGTAGTCCTTCAGCGGGATGCCCTTGACCACCCGAGTGCCCCAGAAGGGCGGGGTGGGGACCGGGTTGTCGACGGACACGTCGGAGCGGCCGCCGGGCTCCTCCGGCTCGTCCACCTGGAGGGCCGCGGTGTCCCGCTTGGCGACGCGGCGCTGCTTGAGCTCGGGCAGGGACGCGCCGGGGACGCCGCGCTTGACGGCGATGAGGGCGTCCATCAGGCGCAGGCCCTCGAAGGCGTCGCGGGCGTAGCGGACCTCGCCCTCGTAGATCTCGTGGAGGTCCTGCTCGACGTAGGCGCGGGTGAGGGCCGCACCGCCGAGGATCACCGGGTAGTCGGCGGCCAGCTTGCGCTGGTTCAGCTCCTGCAGGTTCTCCTTCATGATCACGGTCGACTTCACGAGCAGGCCGGACATGCCGATGACGTCGGCCTTGTGCTCCTGCGCGGCTTCGAGGATCGCGGAGACGGGCTGCTTGATGCCGATGTTGACGACGTTGTAGCCGTTGTTCGTCAGGATGATGTCGACGAGGTTCTTGCCGATGTCGTGGACGTCGCCGCGGACGGTGGCGAGCACGATCGTTCCCTTGCCCTCGTCGTCCGTCTTCTCCATGTGCGGTTCGAGGTAGGCGACGGCCGTCTTCATGACCTCGGCGGACTGCAGGACGAAGGGGAGCTGCATCTGGCCCGAGCCGAAGAGCTCACCGACGACCTTCATGCCCTCCAGGAGGGTGTCGTTGACGATGTCGAGGGCGGGGCGGGTGCGGAGGGCCTCGTCGAGGTCGGTCTCCAGGCCGTTCTTCTCGCCGTCGATGATGCGGCGCTGCAGTCGCTCGTCCAGCGGCAGGGCGAGGAGCTCCTCGGCGCGCCCGGCCTTCATCGACTTGGTGTTGACCCCCTCGAAGAGGGCCATCAGCTTCTGCAGCGGGTCGTAGCCCTCGGCCCGCCGGTCGTAGATGAGGTCGAGGGCGGTGGTGACCTGCTCCTCGTCGAAGCGGGCGATCGGCAGGATCTTGGAGGCGTGGACGATGGCCGAGTCCAGGCCGGCCTTGACGCACTCGTCGAGGAAGACCGAGTTCAGCAGCACGCGGGCGGCCGGGTTGAGGCCGAAGGAGATGTTGGACAGGCCCAGCGTGGTCTGGACGTCCGGGTGGCGGCGCTTGAGCTCGCGGATGGCCTCGATCGTGGCGATGCCGTCCTTGCGGGACTCCTCCTGCCCGGTGCAGATCGTGAAGGTCAGGGTGTCGATGAGGATGTCCGACTCGTGGATCCCCCAGTTCCCCGTGAGGTCCTCGATCAGGCGTTCGGCGATGGCGACCTTGTGCTCGGCGGTGCGGGCCTGGCCCTGCTCGTCGATGGTCAGCGCGATGAGCGCGGCGCCGTGCTCCCGGGCCAGTCGGGTGACCTTGGCGAAGCGGGATTCGGGGCCGTCGCCGTCCTCGTAGTTCACCGAGTTGATGACGGCGCGGCCGCCGAGCTTCTCCAGGCCGGCCCGGATGACGGGAACCTCCGTGGAGTCCAGGACGATCGGCAGCGTGGAGGCGGTGGCGAAGCGGCCGGCGAGCTCCTCCATGTCGGCGACGCCGTCGCGGCCGACGTAGTCCACGCACAGGTCGAGCATGTGCGCGCCCTCGCGGATCTGGTCGCGCGCCATCTCCACGCAGTCGTCCCAGCGCGCTTCCAGCATGGCGTCGCGGAACTTCTTGGAGCCGTTGGCGTTGGTGCGCTCGCCGATGGCCATGTACGAGGTGTCCTGGCGGAAGGGCACGGTCTGGTAGAGCGAGGCGGCGCCGGGCTCGGGCTGGGGGCTGCGCTGGGTGATCGCGGTGCCGCGGACCCGCTCCACGACCTGGCGCAGGTGTTCGGGGGTCGTACCGCAGCAGCCGCCGACGAGGGAGAGCCCGTACTCGCGGACGAAGGTCTCCTGGGCGTCGGCGAGCTCGGGGGCGCTGAGCGGGTAGTGCGCGCCCTCCTTGGTCAGGACGGGCAGGCCGGCGTTGGGCATGCAGGAGAGCGGGATGCGGGCGTTGCGCGCGAGGTAGCGCAGGTGCTCGCTCATCTCGGCGGGCCCGGTGGCGCAGTTCAGGCCGATCATGTCGATGCCCAGCGGCTCCAGCGCGGTCAGGGCCGCGCCGATCTCCGAGCCGAGCAGCATGGTGCCGGTGGTCTCGACGGTGACGGAGCAGATCAGCGGGACGGTGACGCCCAGCGCCTCCATGGCCCGGCGCGCGCCGATGATGGAGGACTTCGTCTGCAGGAGGTCCTGGGTGGTCTCGACGAGCAGCGCGTCGGCGCCGCCGGTGAGCAGGCCCTCGGCGTTGATCTGGTAGGCGTCGCGGATCTGCGCGTAGGTGATGTGGCCGAGCGTGGGCAGCTTGGTGCCGGGGCCGATGGAGCCCAGGACCCAGCGCTGCTGCCCGGTGGAGGCGGTGAACTCGTCGGCGACCTCGCGGGCGATGCGGGCGCCGGACTCCGACAGCTCGAAGTTGCGGTCGGCGATGTCGTACTCGGCGAGCGCCGCGAAGTTCGCGCCGAAGGTGTTGGTCTCGACGCAGTCCACGCCCACCGCGAAGTACGCCTCGTGCACGGTGCGCACGATGTCGGGGCGGGTGACGTTGAGGACCTCGTTGCAGCCTTCGAGCTGCTGGAAGTCCTCCATCGTGGGGTCTTGCGCCTGGAGCATCGTCCCCATGGCTCCGTCGGCGACGACCACGCGGGTCGCGAGTGCCTCTCGGAGGGCATCGGCCCGGGTCTGGGTGTCAGCGGACGGGTTGGGCAACGAAGCCATGGTGGTGCTCCCTGGGATGCGACGGCTGTCGGCTTTGCACCCCCTCTGTGTCAAGGGTGCACGCGGCCAGCGTAACCGCGAGGCACCGGACCCGGTGCGGGTGTCCCACGTGGCGGACTGCATTCTGTGTCGGGGGTTGCCGGGCTCCCCCGGTGCCGGTCCGGCGCGGAGTTTCCCCGACGATGCACGAGGTCGACATCGACCGATACTGTTCAGCATTGTCGAACCACGTCAAGATGGTCAGTACAGACAGCAAGGTCAGCAGGAGGCTGCGCGATGGCACGGAACATCCAGTCGCTCGAACGAGCCGCTGCGATGCTGCGACTCCTGGCGGGCGGCGAACGCCGGCTGGGGCTCTCCGACGTGGCCTCCTCCCTGGGCCTGGCCAAGGGGACGGCGCACGGCATCCTGCGCACCCTGCAGGCCGAGGGCTTCGTGGAGCAGGACCCCGCCTCCGGCCGCTACCAGCTGGGCGCCGAGCTGCTGCGCCTGGGCAACAGTTACCTCGACGTGCACGAACTGCGCGCCCGCGCGCTGGTGTGGACGGACGACCTGGCCCGGGCGAGCGGCGAGAGCACGTACGTGGGCGTGCTGCACAAGAGCGGGGTGCTGATCATGCACCACGTGTTCCGGCCCGACGACAGCCGTCAGGTGCTGGAGGTCGGGGCCATGCAGCCGCTGCACTCGACCGCGCTGGGCAAGGTGCTGTCCGCGTACGACCCGGTGGCGCACACCCAGGCGCTGGAGGTGGAGCGCGAGGCGTTCACCCCCCGGACGGTCACCGACGCCGCCGGCTTCGAGGAGGTCCTGGACCTGACCCGGGCGCGCGGCTGGGCCACCGACGTCGAGGAGACCTGGGAGGGCCTCGCCTCTGTGGCGGCGCCGATCCACGACCGGCGCCGAATGCCGGTCGGCGCGGTGGCGGTGGCGGGTGCCGTGGAGCGGGTCTGCGGCACGTCGGGGGAGCCCCATGCGGCCCTCGTGGCGTCCGTACGGGATTGCGCGCGAGCGGTTTCACGCGACCTCGGCGCGGGCCGGTTCTGACCTTCCTTTAACACCTCTGAGCCGCCATCTGGCTGCTTTCTGCCCACTTTTCGCCTTATCGCGACCACAGGTTGGCTGGATTTGGGCGATCGTACCTAGTGGTAACGATCCGACACCTTGGCCTGGCGGGCCCTTGACGCATTCTTCACTTGGGCGGAAAACTGCCGTTCACCGGTCGGCATTGTCGAACACCTGACGGCAATACGCGCTAGGATGCGACGAGGCCAAGGACCGGTGCAGCACTCACCGAGTGCGCGGATCCACCGGAGGGACCCGGTGTCCGCCCACACCCCTTGGACGTATGACGTAAGGAGTCGCGGGTGTCCAGCTCCGACATCTTCATCGGCGAGACCATCGGTACCGCCGTACTCATCCTGCTCGGCGCCGGCGTGGTCGCCGCCGTCGTACTCAAGCGCTCGAAGGCGCAGAACGCGGGCTGGCTGGCGATCACCTTCGGGTGGGGATTCGCGGTCTTGACCGCCGTCTACATGACCGGCACCCTGTCCGGCGCCCACCTCAACCCCGCCGTCACGGTCGGTATCGCGATCAAGGACGGTGACTGGGGCAACGTCCCGGTCTACTTCGCCGGCCAGCTGCTCGGCGCCATGATCGGTGCCACGCTCGCCTGGGTGGCGTACTACGGCCAGTTCCGGGCCCACCTCACGGATCCGGAGATCGTCGCCACCAAGTCCGAGCACGCGGGCCTGGTCGACCAGAAGACCGAGCCGAACGCCGGCCCGGTGCTCGGCGTCTTCTCCACGGGCCCCGAGATCCGCAACGTGTGGCAGAACCTCGCCACCGAGATCATCGGCACCCTGGTGCTCGTGCTCGCGGTACTCGCCTTCGGCCTCAACGACGACGGCAAGGGCCTCGGCACCCTCGGCGGTCTGATCGTCGCCCTGACCGTCGTCAGCATCGGTCTCTCGCTCGGCGGCCCGACCGGCTACGCCATCAACCCGGCGCGCGACCTGGGTCCGCGCATCGTCCACGCACTGCTGCCGCTCCCGAACAAGGGCGGCTCCGACTGGGGGTACGCCTGGATCCCCGTTGTCGGCCCGCTGATCGGCGGCGCCCTCGCCGCGGGTATCTACAACGTCGCGTTCGTCTAAGCCGTTCGCCCACCGGACTTGTCAGGAGCAGCCACCATGACCACCAGCACCGGCCCCTTCATCGCCGCGATCGACCAGGGCACCACCTCCTCCCGCTGCATCGTCTTCGACCGCGACGGCCGCATCGTCGCCGTCGACCAGAAGGAGCACGAGCAGATCTTCCCGAAGCCGGGCTGGGTGGAGCACGACGCCACCGAGATCTGGACCAACGTCCAGGAGGTCGTCGCCGGCGCCATCGCCAAGGCCGAGATCACCGCCGCGGACGTCAAGGCCGTCGGCATCACCAACCAGCGCGAGACCACGCTCATGTGGGACCGCCACACCGGCGAGCCGGTGCACAACGCGCTGGTCTGGCAGGACACCCGCACCGACGCCCTGTGCAA
Source organism: Streptomyces sp. NPDC054849 (assembly GCF_053610945.1). Lineage (NCBI taxonomy): Bacteria > Bacillati > Actinomycetota > Actinomycetes > Kitasatosporales > Streptomycetaceae > Streptomyces > Streptomyces sp. NPDC054849. Next base: position 4,045 of record NZ_JBSGZI010000149.1, on the reverse strand, counting down.
GGAGCTCGGCCGCAACGTCGGCCAGGACCGCTTCCGCCGCGAGACCGGCCTGCCGCTGGCGAGCTACTTCGCCGGCCCGAAGGTCCGCTGGCTGCTCGACAACGTCGAGGGCCTGCGGGAGCGCGCGGAGGCCGGCGACATCCTCTTCGGCACCATGGACTCGTGGGTCATCTGGAACCTCACGGGCGGTGCCCAGGGCGGAGTGCACGTCACCGACGTCACCAACGCCTCGCGCACCATGCTGATGAACCTGCACACCCTGGCCTGGGACGAGAAGATCGCCGAGTCCATGGGCGTCCCGATGAACGTCCTCCCGGAGATCAAGTCCTCCGCCGAGGTCTACGGCCACGTCAAGGACGGCGTCCTCGCCGGTGTCCCCGTCGCCTCGGCGCTCGGTGACCAGCAGGCCGCCCTCTTCGGCCAGACCTGTTTCGACGAGGGCGAGGCCAAGTCCACGTACGGCACCGGAACGTTCATGCTGATGAACACCGGCGACAAGATCATCAACTCCTACAGCGGTCTGCTGACCACGGTCGGCTACCAGATCGGCGACCAGAAGCCGGTCTACGCGCTGGAAGGCTCCATCGCCGTCACCGGCTCGCTCGTCCAGTGGATGCGCGACCAGATGGGCCTGATCAAGTCCGCGGCCGAGATCGAGACCCTGGCCTCCTCGGTCGAGGACAACGGCGGCGCCTACTTCGTGCCGGCCTTCTCCGGTCTCTTCGCCCCGTACTGGCGCTCCGACGCCCGCGGTGTGATCGCCGGCCTCACCCGGTACGTCACCAAGGCGCACATCGCCCGTGCCGTCCTGGAGGCCACCGCCTGGCAGACCCGCGAGATCACCGACGCCATGACCAAGGACTCGGGCGTCGAGCTCGCGGCCCTCAAGGTCGACGGCGGCATGACCTCCAACAACCTGCTGATGCAGACGCTCTCCGACTTCCTGGACGCCCCCGTGGTGCGCCCGATGGTCGCCGAGACCACCTGCCTCGGCGCCGCCTACGCCGCCGGCCTGGCCGTCGGCTTCTGGCCCGACACCGACGCCCTGCGCGCCAACTGGCGCCGCGCGGCGGAGTGGACCCCGCGGATGCCCGCCGAGCAGCGGGACCGCGAGTACAAGAGCTGGCTCAAGGCCGTTGAACGGTCCATGGGCTGGGTCGACGACGAAGACGCCAGCTGACCGCACTCGGCTGACGAATCGACGAGGAGCTAAAGAGATATGAGCAGCCCGCAGAGCGTTCCCGCCCTGGGTACGCACCCGACCGCCGGTTCGAACGCGAGCCGTGCCGAGACCCGTGAGCAGCTGGCGAAGGCCACGTACGACCTGCTGGTCATCGGCGGTGGAATCCTGGGCACCTCGGTGGCCTGGCACGCCGCGCAGTCGGGTCTGCGGGTTGCCATGGTGGACGCCGGCGACTTCGCCGGCGCCACCTCCTCGGCCTCCTCCAAGCTCGTCCACGGCGGCCTGCGCTACCTGCAGACCGGCGCGGTCAAGCTGGTCGCGGAGAACCACCACGAGCGGCGGGTGCTGGCCAAGGACGTGGCCCCGCACCTGGTCAACCCGCTCACCTTCTACCTGCCGGTCTACAAGGGCGGTCCGGTGGGTGCGGCCAAGCTGGGCGCGGGCGTCTTCGCCTACTCCGCCCTCTCGGCCTTCGGCGACGGCATGGGCAAGGTCATATCCCCGGCCCGTGCCGCCGCCGACAACCCGGGCCTGAAGACGGACAACCTCAAGGCCGTCGCGGTCTACTACGACCACCAGATGAACGACTCCCGCGTCGCCGTCATGACGGTCCGCGCGGCCGTCGAGTCGGGCGCGGTCGTCCTCAACCACGCCGAGGTCACCGGGCTCCGCAAGACGCGGGGCCGGGTCACCGGCGCCGAGCTCAAGGACCGTCTCGACGGCACCGAGTTCGGGGTCGACGCGCGGGTCGTGCTCAACGCCACCGGCCCGTGGGTGGACCACCTGCGGCGCATGGAGGACAAGCACTCCATGCCGTCGATCCGCCTCTCCAAGGGCGCGCACATCGTCATGAAGCGCAAGTCGCCGTGGAAGGCCGCCATGGCCACCCCGATCGACAAGTACCGCATCACCTTCGCCCTCCCGTGGGAGGACCAGCTGCTGCTCGGCACCACCGACGAGGTGTACGAGGGCGACCCGGCGGACGTGCGCGCCACCGAGTCGGACATCCAGCAGATCCTGGACGAGGCGGCCTTCTCGGTGAAGGACGCGGACCTCGACCGCTCTCTGATGACGTACGCCTTCGCGGGCCTGCGGGTGCTGCCCGGCGGCCCCGGCGGCGTGGAGAAGGCCAAGCGCGAGACGGTCGTCTCCGAGGGCGCCGGCGGCATGCTGTCGGTGGCCGGCGGCAAGTGGACGACGTACCGCCACATCGGCCGCGTGGTCATGGACAAGCTGGCGAAGCTCCCGGGCAGCCCGCTGACCGAGGACATGGAGCCGGTGAAGTCCCTGGTGCGCCGGATCGCGCTGCCCGGGGTCGCCAACCCGAACGCGGTCGCGCACCGGCTGCTGGTGGACCGTGAGCCGGGCACCCGGATGGACCCGCTGACCGCGCGCCACCTGGCCTCGCACTACGGCTCGCTGGCCTTCGACATCGCGCGGATCGCGAACGAGGACCCGGCACTGGCCGAGCGCATCCACCCGGACGGTCCGGAGATCTGGGCGCAGGTCGCCTACGCCCGCGACAACGAGTGGGCCGAGACGGTCGACGACGTGCTGCGCCGCCGCACGACGGTGACGATCCGCGGCCTGGACGACGCCTCCGTGCGCGCCCGGGTCGAGGAGATGCTGGGCCACAAGGCATAGCTCTCACGCAGGTGGGGAAGAGGGGCGGTTCCGAGGGGAACCGCCCCTCTGTCGTGGGCTGTGGCCGGCGTCGTATCAAGGCTTAGGCTGACCCACGTACGCAAGGGAACTTCGGAAGGAGACCTGGGTGATCGAGCTTGAGGGCGTGCCCGAGCTGATCGACCCGGTCATGGTGGCCGCGTTCGAGGGCTGGAACGACGCGGGTGACGCGGCCTCCGGTGCGGTCGCACACCTGGACCGGGAGTGGAAGGGCGAGGTGTTCGCGGCGCTCGACGCCGAGGACTACTACGACTTCCAGGTCAACCGGCCGACGGTGTGGCTGGACAACGGGGTACGGAAGATCACGTGGCCGACGACACGGCTGTCGGTGGTCCGGATCGGCGGTGCCAAGCCGCGCGACCTGGTGCTGGTCCGTGGAATCGAACCGTCCATGCGGTGGCGGTCGTTCTGCAACGAGATCCTCGGCTTCGCGCACGAACTGGGCGTGGAGATGGTGGTCATCCTGGGGGCGCTGCTCGGGGACACGCCGCACACGCGGCCGGTGCCGGTGAGCGGGGTCACCTCGGACCCGGACCTGGCGCGGACGATGGACCTGGAGGAGACCAAGTACGAGGGTCCTACAGGCATCGTGGGCATCCTGCAGGAGGCGTGTACGCACGCGGGCGTCCCGGCCGTGTCGTTGTGGGCGGCGGTGCCGCACTACGTGTCGCAGCCGCCGAACCCCAAGGCCACGCTGGCCCTCCTGAACCGGCTGGAGGATCTGATCGACATCCGGATCCCGCTGGGCGAACTGCCGGAGGACGCACGGGCGTGGCAGCTGGGAGTGGACCAACTGGCCGCCGAGGACAGTGAGGTGGCGGAGTACGTCCAGACGCTGGAGGAGGCGCGGGACACGGCGGACCTGCCGGAGGCGTCGGGCGACGCGATCGCGCGCGAGTTCGAGCGGTACCTGAGGCGGCGTGACCCGTCCGCTGCCGCGGCGGGCGAGCCGGGTGACGGGTCGTACCTGCGGGACACCTCCAGCGGTCTGACCCGCCCGCCGAAGCGCAAGCCGGACCCCTCCGGGGAGGACCCGCAGCCGCCGGCGTCCCCCGAGGAGGACACGCCCCCGGAGGCGTAGCAGCGGGCGCGGGTACGGCAGAGCCGGGCTCCGCCCGGGCTCGTGGGGCTCCGCCCCACACCCGCGCCTCGAACGCCGGCGGGGCTGGACATTCAAGC
>NZ_JBSGZI010000148.1:0-15611 GCF_053610945.1 Streptomyces sp. NPDC054849 | reverse complement strand
CCGACCAGCGCGGTGGCGTGCGTCAGGTTCGGGAAATAGCCGATCCGGACCTCGGACGCCGACAACTTCTCACCGTCGACGGCCGCGACGTCGGCCTTGTCGTCTTCCTTCTTCGCCTCGGAACCGTAGCCGCAGGCCGTGAGCAGGAGGGGGAGCGCTGCGGTGACGGCGACGATGCGCAGGGAAGTGAGCGGTCTTGCGGCAGACACGGGAATGTCCTTTCACGGGGCACGGGAAGGGTGTTCGAGAGAGACGGAGTCATGCGAGGGCAGGTCGTCGGCGGCATGCACGGCACCCACTCCCCGGCCGTCGGTGGCGGGGCCGCCGTCGGCAGGCCGGGATGAGAGAGGCGTCGCGGATCCGAGGGGTGGGTGACGGGCCGCCGTACGTCGCACGCCGCGCTCGAAGGTGAAGCGGGGCGGCAAGGACAGCCCCAGGGGCTGCCGGAGAGCGGGTCGGCACAGCGCACAGCGGTGTGAGGTGCGAGGCGGAGTCAGGACCCGTGGACGATGTCAGGCAGGCTGACAGATGGCGCTGGACGTACGCACCAGGTCGATGTGCCGGCGGGTGGTGAGAAGGGGCAGCAGACGGCCCGCGCAGTGCACTGTTCGCATGGCCGCCTCGCTGATTCCTAGTTTTCCTACCTGCTTGGTAGGCATAGTGGCAGACGGCGTCATCCGCCCCAAGGGGCTATCCATATGATGGACGGATGAATCTCACCATCCGAGAAACCGCAGGCGGGCGCCTCGCGCCCGGTCGGTCAGGGATTGGTCCAGGCGTCGGGAGCGTGCGCCAGAGCCGAGACGTCGGCGGGCAGACGGGACGTTGCGACGTCGGCGAGCGTCACGCCTTCGAGGATCTCGCGCACGTTGGACCGCAATGCGATCCACAGGGGGAGCAGTGACTGGGCGGGGCCCGTGTAGGACAGGTCCGGGGGACGGACCCCGCGTACCGACACGAGCGGTCCGTCCACGACGCGGATGACATCCGCGATGCTGATGGACTGCGCGGGCTTGGCCAGCCGGTAGCCGCCGTTCCCGCCGCGCTGGCTGAGGACGAGCCCGCCCCGGCGCATGTCGTTCAGGATGCCTTCGAGGAACTTGTGCGGGATGTCCTGGGCGTCGGCGATGGCTTCGGCCTTCACCGGCCCGTCATCCTGTGACGCGGTGAGCTGTAGTGCGGCACGTACCGCGTAGTCCGCCCTGGCTGAGATCCGCATGTGCTCATTATCCCGTACGGCTCCGGTCCGTGTCCGTCCCGGGTGGGCCGGCGGGCTTGCGCCTGTCGGCCTGAGCTGTCGGCTTGAACGTGCCGAGTTGCGCCTGCCGGCTGCGGCCGGCCGGCCGGCCCGGCGCTCGCGCCCGGCCCGGCAGCCGAGGGGCTCAGGTCGCGGAGCCGCGTCCGGGCCGGCCCCCGCCCTCAGGGGAAGGCTCCGGCCGCCGCCCGGTGGGAGCCGTTGAGGTAGTGCTCGCCGATGGAGCGCAGGCGGTGCGCGACCGGGCGGTGGGCTGTCAGGACACGTGCGTTGCGCCAGAAGCGGTCCAGTCCGGGGGCGTCGGCGAGTTCCAGCACCCGGGTGGTGATGTGCAGGGCGGCCTTCGACGTCACGGTCTCGGCCGTGGCGACCAGCGCGGCGACGCCCACGGGTTCTTCGGCATCGAGGTGCGTACCCGTGTCGAGGGCCCGCGCCAGCACCTCCGTCGCACGGTCGACCACGGCGGTGGCCGTGTGGGCGGCGGAGGCGAGTTCCCCGTACGTCAGCAAGAGGTCCGGGTCCTCGCAGGGCAGCCGGTATGCGCGGCCGCCCCTGCTGAGGTCGCGCGCTTCGGTGAGGGCGCCCTCGACGATGCCGAGGCCGACGTGGCAGAGGGCGAGCCGGAGCGCGGGCTCGGCGAGCGCGGTGAAGGGCGCGGTCGATTCCTCGTCGTGCGGCCGGCGGCCCAGCACTTGTCCGGACGTGACGGTGACCCGGTCGAGGACGACCTCGCCCGCGCCGGCGACGCGCTGCCCGAGGCGGTCGTGGGCGGTTTCGACGCTCACGCCCCGCATGCGGGGGGTGAGCCGTACGACCAGGACGTCACCGGTCACGGAGCAGACGGCGTCCACCACGATCTGGTCGGCGACGGCCACCGCCGTATCCACGGACCGGCGTCCGTTCAGCACGTAACCGGCGTTGCGCGGCCTCAGCGTGAGGTCCGGGCTCTCGGTGTCGTCGTCGGGTCCAGGAGTGCGGACCGCCCCGGTCCACAGCCAGTGCTCGCGCACCGACGCCTCCTCGAGGGTGGTCGCGTGGTCGTGCCGGGCGTAGAAACGTCCGCTCCAGGTGTGTACGTAGTGGCGGGCGAGTACGTCGCCCACGGAGCTGTCCGCCGCGGCTATCTCCCGTATGACGGCGCATCCGGTACGCCAGTCCGTTCCGCGGCCCGGCCGGGGCGGAGTGAGGGCCGCCAGGAGGCCGGCCTCGCGCAGCCGGGCCCTCTCGTCGACCGGAGGCCGGCCCGCCTGGTCGCGGGATACGGCGTCCGCGGCGAGGTCATCCGCCACATCGCGAGCGGTACGCAGGAGCGCGCTTCGTTCATCGGAGGGCCGGGCGCCGCCGCCCAAGCCGGGGGTCGTCGGCATGGCCGTCACCGACAGGCCGGGGTGCCGTGGCATGGCGCGGGGGCCGGGCGGACCGCGGGGCCGGGCGGGAGGGCGGTGGTCATGTGGGCTGCTCCGGAGGGTTGTCGGCGGGCTCGGCCGGTTGTGGGGAGGTTCGGGTGGCGCATGAGGGGGCGGGATGGGAGCGCGAGCGGAAGGGGGATCGCGGGACGGGTGGGGCCGGACAGGGCAGTACCGGCAGCGAATCCCACTTTTCCCATCGGATTGATAGGGATACTCTCCGAAGCCGGCTCGTCCAGCAAGAGCATGGCCGAATGGTGGACGAATCTGTCTTGGAAGCAGAGACGTAGAGGGCCGGCCGGAGAGACCTCGGGCCGCACGGCCGACGCGGCCGGGGGACCCCCGCCCTGGCACCGGCCGAGCGCGCCCGATGCTGCCGCGTCGCCCTGCTCGGCACCCCCTTCGTCGCAGGCTTGCCGGGTGGGCCGAAAACGGTGCGGGGCGCCGGTCTCGCGCGAGTGCCATGCTGGGAGGCGCGGGGGTCCCGGCGGCCGGAGGTGCACGACGATGACGATGCGCGAGACGGCCGCGGCCGGTGGCGGGCCCAGGCACTCGGCCGAAGAGCGGGCCGCCCGCGGCCGGGCGGCCCGTCAACGGGCGCCGCGGTCCGCCCACGGACCCTTCCAGCCACCGTCGGACCGGGTGGACCCGGTGGACGTGATCGAGCGGCAGTCCGCCACCCGGGTGCAGGAGCTGCTGCCGATCCGCTACGGCCGCATGGCGGAGTCGCCGTTTCGCTTCTACCGGGGCGCCGCCGCGATCATGGCCGCTGACCTGGCCGCCACACCTCACTCCGGTATCCGGGCGCAGCTGTGCGGGGACGCGCACCTGCTGAACTTCCGGCTCCTCGGCTCCCCCGAGCGGAACCTGCTGTTCGACATCAACGACTTCGACGAGACGCTGCCCGGACCGTGGGAGTGGGACGTCAAGCGGCTGGCGACCAGTCTGGTCATCGCCGGGAGGGAGAACGGCTTCTCCGACCGCGAGCGCGCGGAGACCGTACGGTCGGCCGTGCGTGCCTACCGCGAGCAGATGCGGGCCTTCGCCCAGATGCGCAACCTCGACGTCTGGTACGCGAGAGTGGACGAGACGAACCTCCGGGCGCTGGCGGAGGGCGCGCTCCACACCCGCGGCCGCAAGCGCATGTCCGAGGCGCTGGGCAAGGCGCGCGGTCGCGACAGCCGGCAGGCGTTCGAGAAGCTCACCGAGGTCGTCGGTGGCCGCCGCCGCTTCGCCGCGGTTCCGCAACTGATCACGCCGATCTCCCAACTGCTGCCGGACCGGGAGCACGAGGCGCTCGACGAGCAGATCCGCGAGCTGGTCGAGCAGTACGCGGGGAGCCTCAGCACGGACCGCAGGCACCTGTTGAGCCAGTTCACCGTCGTCGACATGGCCCGCAAGGTGGTGGGCGTCGGCAGCGTCGGCATGCGGTGCTGGGTCATCCTGCTGCTGGGCCGCGACGGCGAGGACCCGCTGATCCTCCAGGCCAAGGAGGCCGGGGAATCCGTGCTCGCCGCGTACGCCGGCGCCGGCGAGTACGCCACGCAGGGCGAGCGGGTCGTCGCCGGCCAGCGCGTGATGCAGGCGGCCAGTGACATCTTCCTGGGCTGGCAGCGGGCGAACGGGATCGACGACCGCGAGCGGGACTTCTACGTACGCCAGTTGCGCGACTGGAAGGGAATCGCCGAACCCTCCCATATGGAGCCCCGCGGTATGCGGGTGTTCGCCGACCTGTGCGGCGTCACCCTGGCACGGGCGCACGCCCGGTCCGGGGACCGGATCGCCATCGCCGCCTATCTGGGCCGCGGAGATGTCTTCGACCAGGCGCTCGTGCGGTTCGCCGAGAGCTACGCGGACTGCAACGAGCGGGACCACCAGGCACTCTTGGACGCGATCGCCTCCGGCAGGGTGCCCGCCGCCACAGCGTAGGCGGCACCGCGCGCGGGAGGCGCCGCACCGCCGGCCGGGCCTTCGCCGCCCGGGCCGACGGGGCTCGGCTCGGGCGCTTCGGCTTTGTCAGGTTCATTGACAGGAGATGAACACAGATGGAGTCTGAGAGCGCTCTCAGTTTTCAAGGTGTGCATCCCCGTCCGCCCCGCCCGCCCTTCTTCGCCCGCAGGACGTGCGAGCGCCGCAACCGCACCTCCAGTCAGCTCCCCCCACATGGAGGACATGAGTGTTCCGCTTATCGAAAGTACTTGCAGCCGGGGTCGCGGCATCGGTCGTCGCCGCCGGCCTGATGGTTCTCGGTCCGTCGGCATCCGCAGAGGCCGTACCGGCGACCATCCCACTCACGATCAAGAACAGCTCCGGACGCAGTGAGCCGGTCTACGTCTACAACCTGGGGACCTTGCTGACGACGGGCCAGCAGGGCTGGGCCGACGCCAACGGCACGTTCCACCCGTGGCCCGTGGGAGGCAATCCCCCCACCCCCGCCCCCGACGCGTCGATCGCGGGTCCGGCCGCCGGGCAGACCAAGACGATCCGGATGCCCAAATTCTCCGGACGCATCTACTTCTCCATCGGCCAGAAGATCGTCTTCAAGGTCACCACCGGTGGCCTGGTGCAGCCTGCCGTGCAGAACCCCTCCGACCCCAACCGCAACATCCTGTTCAACTGGTCCGAGTACACGCTCAACGACGCAGGCCTGTGGATCAACAGCACCCAGGTCGACATGTTCTCCGCTCCCTACGCGGTAGGGGTGAAGGCAGCCGACGGCACGGTCAGGAACACCGGCCGGCTGAGGCCGGGCGGCTACAACGCCGTCTTCAGCCGGCTGCGTTCGGCCGGCTGGGGCGGATTGATCCAGAACCGGCCCGACGGCATGCCGCTGCGAGCGCTCTCGCCCGGTCACGGCATCGAGGCGGGCGGGATCCCGGCCGGCGTCATGAACGACTACGTCAACCGGGTGTGGAGCAAGTACAGCTCCTCCACACTCACCGTCACGCCGTTCGCGAACCAACCGAACACCAGGTACTACGGCCGGGTCTCAGGCAACGTCATGAACTTCACCAACGCCTCGGGGGCGGTGGTCACCAGCTTCCAGAAGCCGGACTCCGACAGCATCTTCGGCTGCTACAAGCTCCTCGACGCCCCCAACGACCTCGTCCGCGGGCCGATCTCCCGGACCCTCTGTGCGGGCTTCAACCGATCGACGCTCCTGACCAACCCCGCCCAACCCGACGCCAACGGAACCGCCTTCTACCGTGACGCCGTCACCAACCACTACTCCCGGATCATCCACGAACAGATGGCCGACGGTAAGGCGTACGGCTTCGCCTTCGACGACGTGGGCGCCCATGAGTCGCTGGTGCACGACGGCAACCCGCAGGAGGCCTTCATGACGCTGGAACCGTTCAGCTAAACCCGGACCGGCAGCGGGCGCCCCCCTCTCCGGGGCGCCCGCTCGCCCTTGTCGTAGCCGGAGTCGGGGACCGGATTGCAGGGCCGGGCTCCTCCGGACCCCACGCGGCCGCAGGCGCCGCAGGTGTCGTAGGGGCGTAGGGGCGTAGGGGGCGTGGCCCCTGCCACGGCCGGATGGGCCACGGCCGGCCCGCGCGCGGCCGTGTCTGCGCCGGCATCGCCGCGGCCCCTGCCATCGTGGGCCACCGCTCCGTCTTCCCCGGGAGGTACCTCCGTGTCCCCACGCCCCTACGGCCACGCCCGCCGGATCCGCCCGTCGCTGCGCCTGGCCGCCGCCACCGCCGTGTGCGGCGCCCTGCTCGGTGCCTCCGTGCAGCCCGCGCAGGCCGGAGCGGACCGCAACCCGCCGTCCGGGACCTCCCTCCAGCAGGAGCTGCGGGAGCTGGTGGAGCGCCCCGACGGGCCCCCCGGCGTCATCGCCGTCCTGCGCGACGGCGACCGTACGCAGGTCTACCGGGCCGGCGTGGCCGATCTGGAGAGCGGCCGGCCGCCGAGTGCGACCGACCACATGCGGATCGCCAGTGTCGCCAAGGCCTTCAGCGGGGCGGTGGCGCTGGGGCTCGTCGACCGCGGCCGACTGCATCTGGACGACACGATCGGCGAGGTGCTGCCCGGTCAGCCGGCCGCCTGGCATGGGGTGACCCTGAGGCAACTGCTCAACCACACGAGCGGATTGCCCGACTACTCGGCCTCCCAGGCGTTCATCGACATCGTCTCCGAGGACCCCCGCCACCGCTTCGACTCCCGGCGTCTGCTGGAGTTCGTCGCCGACGAGGACCTCGAATTCCGGCCGGGCAGCCGCTACCAGTACTCCAACTCCGACAACATCGCCATCGCCCTGATGGCCGAGGCCGCCACCGGACGACGGTACGAGGCGCTGCTGCGCGAGCTCGTCTACGAGCCGCTGGGCCTGGACGCCACGAGCCTGCCCCAGGGATACCGGCTGCCCACGCCCTTCCTCCACGGCTACCAGATCGACCCGCAGAACGGGCCCGTCGACGTCAGCGAGGCCGTCAGTGCCTCGGGGGCATGGGCGGCCGGGGGCATCGTCTCCACGCCGAAGGACCTCACCGCGTTCATCCGCGGCTACGCGGGCGGCGCGCTCGTGTCGGACCGCACCCGACGCCAGCAGTTCCGGTTCATCCCCGGCGCACTGTCCCAGCCCCCCGGGCCCGGCCGTACCGACGCGGGCCTGGCCATCTTCCGCTACACGACGCGCTGCGGAGCGGTGTACGGCCATACCGGCAATACGCCCGGCTACACCCAGCTGGTGGCGGCCACGGCGGACGGCCGCCGCTCGCTGACGTTCTCGATCACCACGCAGACTTCCCTCACCGTCAACCCCGACCTGCTGGCGCAGGTCCGGGCGGTTCAGGAGGACTTCGTCTGCGCCCTGCTGCGCGGGTGACCGACGGGGCCCCAGGGCGACCGGGGAGGCGGTACGAGCGAACCGCTCGCGTGGGACGGTCACCTTGCGTACCGTCCGGTCACCGCCCTGCAGTCGCCCAGGGCACCGGCGCGGAGGCGGCGTAATCTGGTCGGACCGCCACAGGTTGCGCGTGCGAGAGGCTGCGTACGCGCCGTGTGCCCCGCCGCGAACGACTCAGGGAGGCGGCGCGTGACCGATCCGTTCGGCTTCCTCAGGGTTCCCCGCGAGGCCGTCCCGGCCCGTCCCGTCGAGGAGAGGCTCGGCGACTGGCGTGAGGTCCACGCGGGCCAGTCGTTGCTGCCGCTCGTCTCCCGGCAGGCCGACCGCTGCATGGACTGTGGCATTCCGTTCTGCCACACCGGCTGTCCCCTCGGAAACCTCATACCCGAGTGGAACGCGTACGCCGCCCACGCCGACTGGGGTGCGGCGTACGAGCGACTCCACGCGACGAACAACTTCCCGGAGGTCACGGGCCGGCTCTGCCCGGCCCCCTGTGAGGACGCCTGTGTCCTCGCGATCAACGCGGACCCTGTGACCATCAAGAACGTAGAGCAGGCGATCGCGGACGAGGGCCTGCGGCTCGGCTACATGGTGCCGAGGCCGCCGGAGAGGTGCAGTGGCAAGACGGTGGCCGTCATAGGCTCCGGTCCCGCCGGACTGGCCGCGGCGCAGCAGCTGACGCGGGCGGGACACGCCGTCACGGTCCACGAACGGGCCGACCGGATCGGCGGACTGCTGCGCTACGGCATCCCCGAGTTCAAGATGGAGAAGGTCCACCTGGAGCGCCGGATCGAACAGATGCGGGCCGAGGGCACGGTGTTCGTCACGGGTGAGGACGTCGGCGGCTCGGCCCGCGCCAGAGCGGACGAGCTGCGCAGCCGGTGCGACGCCGTCGTCGTCGCGATCGGTGCCGGCGAGCGCAGGGAACTGCCGGTCCCCGGCCGCGCGCTGCACGGCATCCACCAGGCCATGGAGTATCTGACCTGCGCCAACCGGGTACGGGAGGGCGACTACGCCGTGTCTCCCGTCACCGCCGAGGGCCGGCACGTGGTCGTCGTGGGCGGCGGTGACACCGGCTCCGACTGCCTGGGGACCGCCCTGCGGCAGGGCGCGATCTCTGTGGTGCAGCTCGACATCAACCCCGAACCCGGCCCGGACCGGACCGACGGCGAGCCCTGGCCGGTGTATCCGAGGACGTACCGGATCTCGCACGCCCACGAGGAGGCCCGCGGGCGCGAGGGCCGGGACCCCCGGCTGTTCGCCTGCGCCACCCTGCGCTTCGAGGGGGACGCCGCGGGCCGGGTACGGGCGCTGCACCTGACCGCCGTCGAGCCCGTGACCCGCGGCCCCCTGGCCGGCACCGAGCGCGTCATACCGGTCGGCCTGGTCCTGCTGGCGCTCGGCTTCTCGGGCCCCGAGCGGGCAGGCGGCCTGCGCGAGCAGCTGGGGCTGGAGCTCGACGAGCGCGGCAACTTCGCGCGGAACGCCGGCTTCGCGGCGGGCGGCGGACGGGCGCCGGGAGTGTTCGTAGCGGGCGACGCGGGCCGGGGGCAGTCGCTGGTGGTGTGGGCCATCGCCGAAGGCCGGGCGGTGGCCGCCGCCGTGGACCGCTACCTGACCGGCTCCACGTGCCTGCCGGCTCCGGTCGCCGCTCACGACCGGCCGATGACGGCCTTGGGGCGCATGCGCTACGGGGACTTCTAGGGTGTCCGTCCCGCGGCCGGAGCGGTGCGCGAGCAGGTCACCGTATCGGCGTGGCGTGGACCGTGCGGCCCATGCCCCGAAGCCGCCGACCGATGACTTGCCGTACCGGAAACTGATCTCTTTCCATGCCGGAAACTAAGTGCTACGCTTTCCGACATGGAAACTAACGCGGTCCGAATGACTCCAGAGCAGGCCCGTTCCGCCCTGGCCGACACCGAGCACGTCCGGGCCTCCGCCGCGGCGCTGGCGGCCACGCCGTGGCCGAACTGGTTCTTCATCACGCTGACGCTCTACGCCGCCGCCTTGCCCTTCACCTACGGAGGCATCACGGCCGAGTCGGACTGGCTGCTGCCGCGCTCGGCCTGGATGGGGATCATGCTGGCGACCACTGCGGCGTACTGGGCGCTCTTCGCCGTCGCGGCCAAGACCTGGCGCAACAAGACCGGGGTGGCGCTGCGGTTCGACGTGCTGCCGAAGCGGGCGACCGTACCGCTCGTGGTGGGTCTGCCCGTGCTGGTCGCGGGAGCGGGGTTCGCCTTCCGCGTCACGGGACGACCGGCGTGGCTGATCGCGGCGTCGCTGATCAGTGCGGCCGTGTCCGTCGGCTTCCACCTCGCCTTCGTCCGCCTGCACCGGAAGACCGTGTGAGCGCCGGCCCCCCGGACCCGCTGACGGGTTTCGACGCCACCATCCACGCCCCGAACCGGCTGCGCATCTGCGCCCTGCTGGACACCGCGGGCGAGGCCGAGTTCGTCCTGGTCCAGAATCAACTCGACGTCTCCGCCTCGGTGCTGAGCAAGCACGTGACCGTGCTCATGGACGCCGGTTACGTCGAGCAGCGCAAGGCCGTCCGCGATACCCGCCAACGGGTGTGGCTGCGCCTGACCCGGCGGGGCCGAGAGGCCTACCGGGGCCACCTCGCGGCGCTGCGGGCGATCGTGGGACCGTCGGAGTCGGATCAGGCTCTCTGATTACATTCGCGCGCCTCGCCTTCGTCACGCCGCGGCCCGCGGCGCGTGGGCGGACGCCTGCGCCGGCTATCTGGAGGCTCGGGAGCAGGGCGGGCTCGCCCCGGCGGGGCTCGCCGACTTCGCCGCCGTCGCCTATGCAGCGGGGCATCTCGACGTCACGATCGAGACCTGGGAGCGGCTCCACGGACGGCTGGCCGAGCTCGGTGACGACAACGGGGCGGCCGGGGCCGCCGTACGGGTTGCCATGCACCTGCTGTTCGACACCGCGCTCATGGCACCGGTATGGGGGTGGCTCCGTCGTGCGGAGCGTCTCCTCGACCCTGCCGGCGTCTCTTCCGCCCACGCGCGGTTCGCGGTGGTACGCGCCTTCGAGCGGCTCCTCAGCGGCCATCTCGACGCGGCCCGTGACTGGGCCTGCAAGGCGATCGAGACCGGCTCGCACACCGATCCGGCGGCCGCGGCGATCGGGCGCGTGGCCCAGGCCCGGCTGGTGCTCCTCGACGGCGACGTCGAACGGGGTCTGGAGCTCCTCGACGACGCCGGCGCGGCGGCGATGTCCGGCGACCTCGATGCGCTTGCGACCGGTGTCGTCTTCTGCGAGCTGGTGTGCGCACTGCAGGGCATGGCCCAGTACGACCTGGCCGAGCAGTGGACCGAGGCGATGGAGCGATGGGCGCGCACGAACGCGATCGGCAGCCTGCACGGCCGGTGCCGGGTGCACCGGGCCGAGATCCTGCGCCTGCGGGGTCAGTGCGCGAACGCCGAACAGCAGGTGCTGCCGGCCTGCGACGAGTTGCGCTTGTACCTGCGCCGCGAGCTGGGCTGGCCGCTGACGGAACTGGGCCGGATCCGGCTGCGGCGCGGCGACCTGAGCGGCGCCGAAGAGGCGCTGCTCGCCGCGCACCGCCTCGGGTGGGATCCCGAACCCGGGCTCTCGCTCGTCCGGCTCGCCGGCGGCGACGTCGACACGGCGGCCACCATGCTCCGGGAGGTCCTGGCGCGGCCGCTGCCGGTGCCGTCGAAGGAGCTGCCCCCCACCTCCGAGCTGCGGCGGGCTCCGCTGCCGGACGCCCAGGCAAGGATCGCCGGGGCCCGCTCCGATGTGGAGACGGCACGGGTCGCGGCCCGCGAGCTGGGCGAGGTGGCCGTCCGCTTCGAAAGCAACGCGCTCGCCGCGGCGGCCACGCGGGCGCGGGGTGAGGTCCTGCTCGCGGAGGGGCATACGGCCGACGCGTCCGCGTTGTTCGCCGACGCGATCCGCGCCTGGATCGAGGTCGGCGCCCCCTCCGAGACGGCCGAGTGCCGGCTCAGGCTCGCGGACGCCCAGCGCGCCCTGGGAAACCTCCAGGCCGAGGCCATCGAGCGGGAGACGGCGCGTACCGAGCTCGAACGGATCGCGCGCCTGCCCACCGCCGACGAACCGCCGCGGGCCGCGCCGGAGCCGAACGCGTTCGTCCGGGAGGGCGATTGCTGGAGGGTCGTCCTCGACGACCGGCGCATGACCGTCCGCGACAGCAAGGGCATGCACCACCTGGCCCGGCTGCTCGTCGCGCCGGGCCCGTGAGTTCCACGTCCTCGACCTCGCCGCCGCCGACAGCGACGACCCCGGCCTCGCCGCCGGGCTCGCCCGCGCCGGCGACCTCGGTCCCCTCCTGGACGACCGCGCCAAGCAGCCGGCAGACCCCCCGGGATCACGCCAACGTGCGTTGTTTCAGGCCTGTGTTCGCGAATGCATCGGGGTGTTGCCGGGATGTGTGGATGGTTCGAAGAGTGTGGTCATTGTGCGGGGCTGACGCGGAGGTCTCTTTAAGAAAGCTTGTTTGATAACGCTGACGGCCGGGGCGGCCTTGATTCAACTCCGTTAATCGGTCAGGGTTTCGAGCCTGACCCCTGGAGATCTTTCGGCTCCGGAGGGGTCACGCAACACGCATTGACGCCCCACACGTCAACACGAGGAGTACTCCCTTCATGTCAACTCACAAGCACGCACGCACACGTTCACGCGGCTTCCGGGTCCTTGCAGTGGCCACGGGAGTCGCCACTGCAACGGGCGTCTGCATGCTGCTGTCCCCCCTCGCCAACGCGACCCTTCCGGCTGAGGGAACGGTGTACGGGCTCGGCGCACCCGGAGCGCTGAGCGGCAGCTACATCGTCATACTCGACGAGGACGCGGACAAACAGGCACTCGCCAAGAAGTACGGCGGCGAACTGAAGCGCACCTACACCTCCGCGGTCAACGGCTTCTCCGCGTCGGGGCTTTCGGAGACCGACGCCAAGCGCCTCGCCGCGGACCCGGCCGTGGGCAAGGTGGTCCAGAACAAGAAGTTCTCCATCAACGCCACCCAGGACAACCCTCCGTCGTGGGGCCTCGACCGCATCGACCAGGCGGAGACGGCGCCGGACAAGAAGTACACGTACCCCGACGCGGGCGGGGAGGGCGTCACGGCCTACGTCATCGACACCGGCGTACGGATCAGCCACAAGGACTTCGGCGGCCGGGCCGCGCACGGCTTCGACGCGGTGGACAACGACCAGAGCGCGGACGACGGCAACGGCCACGGCACGCACGTCGCCGGAACCATCGCGGGCACCTCCCACGGGGTGGCCAAGAAGGCCAAGGTCGTCGCCGTCCGTGTGCTCGACGACAACGGGTCCGGCACCACCGAGCAGGTCGTCGCGGGCATCGACTGGGTGACTCAGAATCACAGCGGGCCCTCGGTGGCCAACATGAGCCTCGGCGGCGGCGCCGACGAGGCGCTGGACGAGGCGGTGCGCCGGTCGATAGCCGCCGGTGTCACCTTCGCCGTCGCGGCGGGCAACGAGTCCGCCGACGCCGGGCAGGGCTCTCCCTCGCGGGTCCCGGAGGCCGTCACGGTGGCCTCCAGCGCAGCCGACGACTCGCAGTCCTCGTTCTCCAACTTCGGTTCCATCGTGGATCTCTACGCACCGGGCTCGGACATCACCTCCGCCTGGAACGACAGCGACAGCGGCACGAAGACGATCTCCGGCACGTCGATGGCGGCCCCGCACGTGGCGGGAGCGGCCGCCCTCTTCCTCGCCGGGCAGAAGGACGCGTCGCCGGCGCAGGTCGCACAGGCCCTGACCTCGGGGGCCACCTCCGGAAAGATCACCAACCCGAGCAGTGGCACCCCGAACAAGCTCCTGAAGGTGGCCGCGCAGTAGGCGGAGCCGTCCCCTGAGCGCGCCGGGGCCGCCGCACCTGAGGGGGGTGCGGCGGCCTCAGCGCGTTCCGCCGCGAGCGAAGCGGGGCCGCCCCCTCGGCGGCCCTTTCGCCGCGGCTGACGCCGTTCAGCCGCAGGTCGTGCCGGTAGAGGTCCACCAGCCTCACCCCGGCCGTCGCCCCCTCACCGCCTCCCATGAGCCTTATGCCCACTGTGAAACGCCCACGGCGGCGACGAAACGCACGGCAAGGATGAAGGGGATGAAGGCCCTTCACCCCTGGAGTCACCGTGCCACTGAGTCCGACCGGCAGGATCCGCGCCGCGCCCTACTGGCCGGTGGTCACCCACTCGACGCTGCGCCGACTGCTGCCCGGCTTCACCGTCTCATCCCTCGGCGACGGCATGGCACTGGTCGCCGTGAGCTGGCTGGCGATCGAACTCGCACCGGCGGCGGGACTCGGCACGTGGGTCGCGCTCGCCGCGGCGGCCTACACGCTCTCCGGCGCGCTCGGCGCACTCGTCCTGGGAAGGTTCCTGCGGCACCGTGATCCGGCACAACTCGTCGGCTGGGATGCCCTGTTACGAGCCGCAGCCCTGGGTGCGATACCCGTGTGCCATGCCTTCGGCGTGCTCGGCATCGAGCTGTACGTCGTCCTGCTCGCGATCTCCTCCGTCCTGCACTCGTGGGGCCAGGCCGGCATCTACACCCTCCTGGCCCGCCGGCTCCCGGAGCGGGACCATCTGGCAGGCAACGCCGTCCTCTCCGGCATCGGTTCACTGTCGACCGTCATCGGCCCGCCGCTCGCAGGCGCGCTCATCGTCTGGGGCGGTGCGGCGACGGTCATCGCCGTCGACGCGGCGACGTTCCTCGTGCTCGCGATCACGTCGCTCATCGGCGTCCCGCGGGACACCGTGCCCCAAGCCGAAAGCGCCGGCTCGCGCACGGCGGGCTTCTCCGTCATCCGTCGCACACCGGCCTTGCTGGGACTGCTCGGCCTGAGTTTCGCCTTCTTCTTCCTCTTCGGCCCCTTGTACGTGGCGCTGCCGCTGCACGTGTCGGACGGCCTGGGCGGCCCCGCCGGCCTGCTGGCCGCCTTCTACACCGCCTTCGGTGTGGGAGCCGTCGTCGGATCCCTCCTGACCGGGTACCTGGGCCGGCTACCACTGTGGCCGGTCACGACCGGCATCGTCATCGCCTTCGGCGCCTTTCTGCTCCCGGTCGGCCTGGGAGCACCGACGTGGGCGGCCATCGCCGGCTTCGCCGTCGCCGGCCTGCTCTGGCCTCCGTACGCCTCCCTCTCCACCACCCTCTTCCAGCGCGCGGCCCCCCGCGAGCTGCTCCCGCAGACCCTGGCCGCGAGCTCAGCGGTCCGCGTGCTCTCGGTCCCGCTGGGCACGGCGCTCGGCGGCCCGCTGGTCACCGCGCTCGGAGCCCGGGGGGCCCTGGCCGCCTCGGCCGTCTCGATCACCGTTCTGGGCCTGGCCGCCGCCGCTTGCACCGCTGGTACGGCGCGTACCGCTCGTACGGACAGGCGGCTGGAGGCGTGACTCCCCACGTCATGGCGACAACGGCCCGGCGGACGTACTCACCGTGCACTCACGTTCCCACCGGCCGCCGCCCCGGCACACACCTCAGTCGAGGTGGATCCAGCCGCCGACGACCCGGATCCGCTTCGACGGCAGGGGCGCCGACGCCGGCCCGCCGGCCACCGAGCCGTCGGCCACGTGGAACGTGCTCCCGTGGCACGGACAGTGGGCCGTGCCGCCCGAGACGCGGGACAGGGCGCAACCCTGGTGGGTGCACGTGGCGTCGAACGCCTTGAAGACCCCCGCGGCAGGCTGTGCGATCAGGACGCCCCGGGTCTTGAAGATCTTTCCGCCTCCGACCGGGATGTCCGAGGTCTTCGCGATCGGTGTACCGGCCTCGGCGGTACCCTCCGCTCGTCCGTCCTCGCGCGGGACGGCCGCAGCCGCCGCAGGGCAGCCGGAGCAACCGACTGCCGCGAGCGAGAGCCCGACTGCGGCGGCGTGGTGCAGGACGTCCCGTCGTGATGTCTCCACCGTCGGCTCCCTGGCTGCTATCTCTTGGCGAACGCCGGACGCCCATGCATAGCAGCTGGACCAGGCTCAGCCGGGGAGCGTCACCCTTGCGGGGCGAGCCCCGGCCCCCTGCCCCGGCGGTGTGCGGGGGTGCGGCGGCGGGGGGCGTGGTGGGCCGCCCCGGCCACCCGGCGGGCCCCC
>NZ_JBSGZI010000147.1:0-15738 GCF_053610945.1 Streptomyces sp. NPDC054849 | reverse complement strand
CATCAGCGGCGAGGCCCCTCCTTTCCGTCCCATCCAGGCCGCGTGCAGCGGCTACGCGTGTCCGTCTCGCCCAGGCCGCGCGCAGCGGCTACGCGTGTCCGTGCCGCCCCGCCGGGCGCAGCGGCTACGCGTGCTCGCGCCAGCCGTTCGTGATGGGCAGCCGGCGGTCCTTGCCGAAGCCCTTCGCGGAGATCTTCGTGCCCGGCGGGTACTGGCGGCGCTTGTACTCCGCCGTGTCCACGAGCCGCAGGGTCCTGGCCACCAGCTCCCGGTCGAAGCCGGCCTCCACGATCGCCTCCATGCCCTGGTCGCGGTCCACGTACAGCGCCAGGATCGCGTCGAGCACCGGATAGTCCGGCAGCGAGTCCGTGTCCACCTGGCCCGGGCGCAGCTCGGCGCTCGGCGGCTTGACGATCGAGTTCTCCGGGATCGGCGGGATCTCGCCCCGCTCGGCGGCGGCCCGGTTGCGGTAGTGGGCGAGCCGGAAGACGTCCGTCTTGTACACGTCCTTGATCGGGCCGTACGCGCCCACCGAGTCGCCGTACAGGGTGGAGTAGCCGACGGCCAGCTCCGACTTGTTGCCCGGGGCCAGCACGATGTGGCCCTCCTGGTTGGACACCGCCATCAGCATCGTGCCGCGCAGCCGCGACTGCAGGTTCTCCTCGGCCAGACCGGTCAGGCCCAGCGAGCCCATGTAGGCGTCGAACATCGGCTCGATCGGCACGGTCCGGAAGTTCAGGCCGGTCCGGTCGGCGAGGTCGGCCGCGTCACCCTTGGAGTGGTCCGAGGAGTACTTCGACGGCATCGAGATGCCGTACACGTTCTGCGCGCCGACGGCATCGCAGGCGATCGCGGCGACCAGGGCGGAGTCGATGCCTCCGGAGAGCCCGATCAGGACGGAGCGGAATCCGTTCTTCTTGACGTACGCGCGCAGGCCCACGACCAGCGCGTCGTAGATCTCCTCGTCGTCGTCGAGCCGGTCGGCGTAGCCGCCGGTCACGACCGCCTTGTACGGCTCCACCGGCTCCTCGGACAGGACCACGCGGTCGATGCGCAGCCCGTCGTCCACCACGCCCTCGGGGGCGTCGGCGCGGGCGGCCGGCAGGTCGAGGTCGACCAGTACGCAGCCCTCGGAGAACTGCGGGGCGCGGGCGATGACCTCGCCGTCGGCGTCGACGACGATCGAGTCGCCGTCGAAGACCAGCTCGTCCTGGCCGCCGATCATCGCCAGGTAGGCGAGGGTGCAGCCGGCCTCCTGGGCCCGCTTCTGCACCAGTTCGAGGCGCAGGTCGTCCTTGTTGCGCTCGTACGGGGAGGCGTTGACGGAGATCAGCAGCCCGGCCCCGGCGGAGCGGGTGGCCGGGACGCGGCCGCCCTCCTGCCAGAGGTCCTCACAGATGGCCAGGGCCACGTCGACGCCCCGGACCCGGATCACCGGCTGGGTGTCGCCCGGCACGAAGTACCGGAACTCGTCGAACACGCCGTAGTTGGGCAGGTGGTGCTTGGCGAACCGCAGGACCACCCGCCCGCGGTGCAGCACGGCGGCCGCGTTCTCCGGGGAGCCGGCCGGGCGGCCGAGCCGGGGCACCGCCTTCTCGGTGCGGTCGAGGTAGCCGACGACGACCGGCAGTTCGCCGAGGCCCTCGGCCGCCAGCCGCTCGGCGAGCTCGCGCAGCGCGGAGCGGGAGGCCTCGACGAAGGAGCCGCGCAGGGCGAGGTCCTCGACGGGGTACCCGGTCAGCATCATCTCCGGGAACGCCACCAGGTGGGCGCCCTGCTCGGCGGAGTGCCGGGTCCAGTGGACGACCGAGTCGGCGTTCGCGGCGATGTTGCCGACGTGCGAGTCGATCTGATTCAGAGCGAGACGAAGTTGAGGCACGGGCCCAGTGTAATCGTCTTTCTGACGCGATGTCCTGGACCCCGCCTGTTCCGCCCTGCCGGGAGCGCCCCGTCAGCCGAGGGGGCCGGCGTACATCACGTCGTCGAGCAGGGTCCCGGCGGCGATGTCCGCGGTGATGCTCTTGGTGCCCTCCGGAATCTCGAACGCCACGATCCCGCTGGCGGATTCGCCCGGCAGGATCGATCCCTTGACCATCTTCGGCACCCCGCCGCCGCTGCCGCCGCTGTCGAAGACCAGGTCGGCCGTCATGCCCTGGTCGTCGCGGACGTTGGGCACGGCGTAGATCACCTCGTGCGGCGCGGACGAGCCGTTGGTGATGGTGATCGTGATCTGGATGGCGTTCTTGACCTGCTCGCGGGCGATGATGCCCTTCGGCTCGTACTTCTTCGGCGCCGACAGGCTCACCTTCACGCCGTTCGGGTAGGTGAAGGTCTCGCCGAACGGCAGCGCGCTGGTCAGGCCGGGGACCTGGGTGGGCGACGGGGACGCGGTCGGCCACGGCTCACGGCTGGGGTAGGGCCCGCCCAGCCCGTGCCTCTCCTCGCTGATCGCGGCCTCGGCGTCGTCCTTTCCGGCCTCGTCGAGGACGGAGGCGGTGAGGAAGAAGCCGCCGACCGAGGCGCCGAGGCCGACGACGCCGAGGACGGTGCCGACGAGGGCCATCGTCCCGTTCGGGGCGCCCTTGCCGGCACGGCGGAGCGCCGCGATGCCGAGTCCCGTGGCCATCACCGCGAGCAGGGCGCCGGCCCAGAAGAGGAACGGCATGATGCCGAAGAGGATGGCGAAGCCGGCGACGATCACGGCGGCGACGGCCAGGCCGTTGTTGGTCGACGGGGCCTGCGGGTACCCGGCGTACGGGCTGCCGTCGAAGGCCGGGCCGGGCTGGGCCCACGGGTTGCCGGGGTCGGGCTGGGTCCACGGGTTGCCGGGGCCGGGCTGGGCCCACGGGTTGCCGGGGGCGCCGGGTGCGCCGGCGTCCCCGAAGTACGCGGCGGCGGGGGTGGGCGGCGCGAACGGCGAGGGGACAGGAGCCGGGGCGGGGGCGGCGGGGACCGCAGGCGTCTCGGCGGCCGCCGCGGCGGCGGGGGGCTCCGGGATCTCCGGGACTGCGGGGGCCTCCGGGGTTGCGGGCGCCTCGGACGCCTCAGCGGTCACCGGGGCCGCAGGCGCCTCAGGGGCCGCGGGAGTTGCCGGGGTCTCAGGAGTCGCCGGTGTCTCGGGGGTCGGCGCCGCGGCCGGGGTCTTCTCGAGCGAGAGCGGCTGGGCGGGCGCCGGTATCGGGGCCGTTTCGGGAGCAGGGGTACCCTCCGGCTCCGTCGGCGGGCCGTCGTGCGTGCTGGGCGGGTTCGGCGGGGTGCTCATACCGGCGGGGTCGTCCTCTTGTAGCAGCTGTCGCGATCACCGCAAGGGTGCCATGCCACAGGCCTGCGACCACCCGAGTTCCCGCCCGGTCCGGGGCCGGCTCCGCCTGAGCCGGCCCCGCAACCGCAGGGCCGCGGCCTACTGTTGGCAGCCGGGCACCGTCGTCATCCCGGCCTCCGAGTGGTGGAGGTTGTGGCAATGCACCCTCCACAGACCGGGGTTGTCCGCGTCGAAGTCCGCCGGCAGCCTCCCGCCCGGCAGGCACGGTCCGGCTCGTCCCGGGCCGATGCGGCCGTCCCGGCGGCCTTGAGTCGTCCGCCGTGAGCGGCCGCACGCCCAGTTCGGCCGGCCGGATCGCGGCGGTGGACGCCGTCCCCGCCCCGCCCCGGTGCGGAGCACCGCGAGCACCGTGGGGAGCCGCGCCGGTCGTCTCGCTCGTCCCGGGCGCCGGAGTGTGGCGCGCGCCACCGTGCGCGGCGGGGTCGGGTGCCCCGGTCGAGGCAACGGACCACGCCGCAGGCACGTCCTCCATGGCGTGGGATTCACTCGGATGGCCCAGGGTGCGCAGTGTGGCGCTGCCCGGCAGCAGTGTGGCGAGCAGCAGAAGCTGCGGCCCCCGGATGGCGCGCTGAACACTGCGCGTCATGGCCGGAACCCTACCCGGGGTGGGTATCCGCCCTTAGGACCGACCACGGGTCTGCATAGGATTAATCACACTATGTCCCCCCATGGGCTCTCTCCGCGGACCGCCTGGCCGGTCGCGATCCTCATCGGCCTCGCAGGCGCCGTCTACACCGCGTGGGTACTGGAAGTCGTCCTGTCGACGGGTCTCAACCCCATCCAGACGTACGTCAGCGAACTCGCCGCCCAGGACCAGCCGCTCGGCGGTCTCTTCCGCGCCACCGACTTCACCGCCGGGCTGCTCGCCTTCGTCGGAGGCCTGCTGGCCCTGTCCCGGCTGCTGAAGTACGCCGAGTCGCGCCGCCTCTGGGCGGTCGTCGGCTGGGCCGGCGTCACCCTCTTCGGTGCGGCCACCGCCGCCGACGCCTGGCTGCCGCTGAGCTGCACGCCCACCGTGGACCCCGAGTGCGCCGCCCGGGAGACCGCCGGACTGGTCCCCGCCACCCACCAGGCCCACGCCGTCAGCAGCACCCTCGCCATGACCGGGGCCCTCGTCGGCATCGTGGCCCTCACCGTCGCCGCCCGCCGCTACGGCTGGTTCGCCCCGCTCGCCCGCTACGGACCGGCGCTGGTCGTCCTCGAACTGCTCGCCACCGTCTGGACTCTGTCCTCCATCGCGCTGTTCACCGCCGGGCGCGGGACCTGGGCCCTGGGCGCCGGGCAGCGGCTGCAGGTGCTGATCGTGGCACTCTGGCTGGGCCTGCTCGCCTACTCCGTCCACAAGGAGGGCCGTACGTGACGCCGTCTCCGCCCCCGCCCGGACCGCCGCAGGGCCCCCGGGACGCGGGCATCGGCCGGTTCGTCCGGGTGGACGGGGTCCCGCTGCACGTCGTCGTCGAGGGCCGGGGCCCCGTGTGCGTGCTCAGCGCCGGGCTCGCCATGGCCTGGTTCGACTGGGACCCGGTCGCCCCGCTGCTCGCCGCCGCGGGCCGCACCGTCGTCCGCTTCGACCGCCCCGGACACGGCCTCAGCGGCCCGGCCGGCGAGCCGCCGACCACGGCCGGGGAGGCCCACCGCATCGCCGGCCTGCTGGACGCCCTGGGTCTCACCGGCCCGGCCGCCGGCCCGGTGACCGTCGTCGGGCACTCGATCGCCGCGTTCCACGCCGAGGCCTTCGCCCGCCTGTATCCGGCACGCACCGCCGCCCTGGTCCTGGTCGACGGCAGCGTGGAGGAGTCCCCCCGTACGGCCGTGCCCGCCGCGCTGCGCACCGGCGCCGCCCGCGCCCTCGGCCGGGCCGTGACCGCCGCCGGACTGCCGGCCGCACTGGGAGTGCCGGCCCGGCGCGCCACCGTACGGGCCTCCCGCACGGGCGGCTCCGACCCGGCCGCAGGGGACCTCGTACGCCGCTGCTACCGCACCGGCCGCGTCTGGCGCGGCGCACTGCTGGAGAACTCCCGCTACCCGGACATGGCCGCCGAACTGCTCGTCCTGCGCGGGACGCACCCGCTGGCGGCCCCCACCACCGTCCTCGCCGGCCACGACGGCTCGTCCGGCCGCTTCGCCCTGCGCTGGCTGGCCCGCCAGGCCGGCCTCGCCGACCTGCTCGGCGCCCGCTTCGAGGTCGCCGAGCCCGCCGGACACCTGGTGATGCTGGACCGCCCGGACCAGGTGGCCCGGGCGGTCCTCGAAGCGGGTGAGCGGGATCAGCGGGAACAGCCGGGAAGGCCGGATCGGCCGAAAAGGCCGGATCAGCCGGATCAGCCGGAAATGCCCGGCCGGCCGGATCGGCCCGATCAGCGCCTGGCGTAGACCTTCTCGACGAAGCCCGCCATCTGGTCGTCCGACAGGTGCTGGGCCAGGTCGGCCTCGCTGATCATGCCGACCAGCCGCTTGTCCTTGATCACGGGCAGACGCTTGATCTGGTGGCTCTCCATCTCGTCCAGCACCGCGGACACGTCGGCGTCGGCGTCGATCCACCGGGGGGTGCCCTGGCACAGGTCGCCGCACGTGACCTTCGAAGGGTCGTGGCCCTTGGCCACACAGGCCACGACGATGTCGCGGTCGGTGATGATGCCGCACAGCCGTTCCGACTCGTCGCTGACGGGCAGGGCGCCCACGTTGAGCCGGGCCATCAGCTCGGCGGCACGGTCCAGGGTCTCGGTCGCGGGGATCCACTGGGCCCCGGGGTGCATGATCTCTGCGGCGGTGGTCATCGTCAAACCTCCTGAGCACGCCGTTGGCTGCCGGGCGCGGGCGCGCCCGGCGGCGTCCCCGTCGTGGCGGGAGGGGTCGTTCGGCTTCGTGGTGTGGTGCGGCCGTTCGGCCCACTGGCCCCCGCACGGCGAAGCACACGCCCGTACGGGTGAGAGGGCGCCTCCCACCACCGTACGGGCGTGTCCCGTCACCCGCGCGGTGTGGCTCCGCGCCGCTTGAGCATGTCCGCCATCAGGGTGAGTTCCGAGCGCTGCGCGTCGACCATGCCCTGGGCCAGCGCCCGCTCGACCGGGGTCTCGCACTGCTGCGCACACCCCTCGGCCATGGTGACGCCGCCCTTGTGGTGGTCGGTCATCAGCTGGAGGAAGAGCACCTCGGCGTCCCGGCCCGAGGCGGATTCCAGCCGGGTCACCTCCTCCTTGGTGGCCATGCCGGGCATCAGCGCGCCGGGCGAGGCGCTCTGTCCCGCGTGTCCGCCCGTGTGCCCGGCGTGTTCGCCGCCCGTGCCCATCCAGGACATCGGCTGCTCGCCGGCCACCACCTTCGGCAGCCCCCACAGGTCCAGCCAGCCGAGCAGCATGCCCCGCTGGTTGGCCTGGGTGTTGGCGATGTCGTACGCGAGGGTGCGCACCGCCTCGTCCTGGGTGCGGTCCCGCACGATGAAGGACATCTCCACCGCCTGCTGGTGATGCACCGCCATGTCCCGGGCGAACCCGGCGTCCGGCGAGTCGACTCCGGGGGTCCGGGCCGCCTCCGTACCGGAATCGCCGCTCGCGGCCGTGACCGTGGCCCCCGCCGCGAACAACAGCGCCAGCAGGACGGCCGTGCCCGCGGCCCAGTACGTACGGGGGGTGCGGCGGCTCACTTCTCGGCCACTCCGCTCGTGCAGGCCGCGCCCGGCTCCGGGGTCTGCTCGCCCTGCACGTACTTGGTGAAGAACTGCGCCACGCGGGGGTCGTCCGCGTTGTCCACGGTCAGCTGCTTGCCCCACGCGCTGAGCATGATCGCGCCGGTCTGCTCCTTGACCGGGCTCATCAGCGTGTACGGCGTCTTGCCGACGGTCGCGGCGAGCTTGTCGACGTCCGCCTTGGCGGCCTTCTCGTTGTACGTCACCCAGACGGCGCCGTGCTCCAGCGAATGCACGGCGTTCACCTCGGCCACCGGGTTCTTGTAGACGTCCCCGTTGCAGTTCATCCAGCGGGGGTGGTGGTCACCGCCGACCGGGGGGTTCATCTCGTACTTCACCGGGGTCTCGACGTGATTGCGGCCCAGCTTCTTCACGTCCCAGAGCTGCTCGCCGTCGACCGGCTTCTTGCGGATCTCCTCGGCCTCCTTGCGGATCTTCTCCGCGGCCGCCTGCTCGCGCTGCTCCGCCTGCTTCTGGTCGATCAGCACCCAGGCGCCGAAACCGACGAGACCGACGACGATGGCCGACGAGGCCGTGATCGCGATCGCCTTGTTGCGCCGCTCCCGCGCCTTCTCGACGCGGCGCATCTCGGCTATGCGCGCCTGGCGGGAGTTCGGGTCGGTGTTCTGCTGGGTCCTGCCGGACTTGCTGGCCATGTGCCCTGGTTCCTTCTGCTGAGGGGGGTGGATGGAACGCGAAAACAGGACCTGTCAGGTCCGCAGCACCTGGAGAGCATGCAGGTCGGGGGCGCGCGCCAGCGGCTCGGGCGGCCGGATCCGCCCCGCCCCGGCGGGGTCCGCGGCGGGCGACGGCTGCCCGCCGCCGGCCACGGACACGGCGGGCGGCGGCACCGGCAGGACGCCCGGGGTCACGTGCGCGAGGGGCGAGCAGCCGGGCCGGTCGTACGGGGACACGCAGACGGCCTGCTCCGAGGCGTGGGTCGTCGTTGCGTGCGTCGTCTTTGTCGCGTGCGTCGTCGTTGCGCGCGCCGTCGTTGCGTGTGTCGCGCCGTGCGCCCGCACGGCCACCGGGCCGCGCGGAGGCTCACCCGGGTCACCCGGTCGGGCACAGAGGAACAGCGCGCCGGCCAGCGCCCCGAGCACCGTCAGCAGGACGGCACGCCGGAGCGCGAGACGTCCGCGACGCCCCCGCTGCGTGTACTGCCGGCCCCCCATGGGCGCAGATGGTAATGCTCATGACCGGTCCGCGGTCAGTGCGGGGGTGCCGCGAGCTTTCCAGGGTGCGTAATGTGGCGGAAACCACGACTGGCGATACTGGGCAGGCCCGACTGTGCCCCCACCTCCGCGGCGGTGGTGCACAGGCCGTCTGAACTGCGAGGATGAAGGCATGGACAAGCAGCAGGAATTCGTCCTCCGGACGCTTGAGGAGCGCGACATCCGCTTCGTGCGCCTGTGGTTCACCGACGTACTGGGCTTCCTCAAGTCCGTCGCGGTCGCCCCCGCGGAGCTGGAGCAGGCCTTCGACGAGGGCATCGGCTTCGACGGCTCCGCCATCGAGGGCTTCGCAAGGGTCTACGAGTCCGACATGATCGCCAAGCCGGACCCGAGCACGTTCCAGATACTGCCGTGGCGCGCCGAGGCCCCCGGGACCGCCCGGATGTTCTGCGACATCCTGATGCCGGACGGCTCCCCGTCCTTCGCGGACCCGCGCTACGTCCTCAAGCGCATCCTGGCCAAGACCTCCGACCTCGGCTTCACCTTCTACACCCACCCGGAGATCGAGTTCTTCCTGCTGAAGGACAAGCCGCTGGACGGCACCCGCCCGGTGCCGGCCGACAACTCCGGCTACTTCGACCACACCCCGCAGAACGTGGGCATGGACTTCCGCCGCCAGGCGATCACCATGCTCGAATCGATGGGCATCTCGGTCGAGTTCAGCCACCACGAGGGCGCCCCCGGCCAGCAGGAGATCGACCTCCGCTACGCCGACGCGCTCTCCACCGCCGACAACGTCATGACCTTCCGGCTGGTGATGAAGCAGGTCGCCCTGGAGCAGGGCGTCCAGGCCACCTTCATGCCGAAGCCGTTCTCGGAGTACCCGGGCTCGGGCATGCACACCCACCTCTCCCTCTTCGAGGGCGACCGCAACGCCTTCTACGAGTCGGGAGCCGAGTACCAGCTCTCCAAGGTCGGCCGTTCCTTCATCGCGGGCCTCCTCAAGCACGCGGCGGAGACCGCGGCGGTGACCAACCAGTGGGTCAACTCCTACAAGCGCATCTGGGGCGGCTCCTCCCGCACCGCCGGCTCCGGCGGCGAGGCCCCCTCGTACATCTGCTGGGGCCACAACAACCGCTCGGCCCTGATCCGCGTCCCGATGTACAAGCCGGGCAAGACCGGCTCCGCCCGCGTCGAGGTCCGCTCGATCGACTCGGGCGCCAACCCCTACCTCACCTACGCCGTCCTCCTCGCGGCCGGCCTCAAGGGCATCGAGGAGGGCTACGAACTCCCGGCGGGCGCCGACGACGACGTCTGGGCCCTCTCCGACGCCGAACGCCGCGCGATGGGCATCGAGCCCCTCCCGCAGAACCTCGGCGAGGCCATCTCTCTGATGGAACGCAGCGAACTGGTCGCCGAAACCCTCGGCGAACACGTCTTCGACTTCTTCCTGCGCAACAAGAAGCAGGAGTGGGAGGAGTACCGCTCGGAGGTCACGGCCTTCGAACTCCGCAAGAACCTCCCGGTGCTGTAACCGCAGGTCAGCGGCGGTACCCCAGTCACACGGCACTCCTGGCCGGTGGTCACCGACCACCGGTCCGGAGGCGTCTTCGCGTCAGCGGGCGGGCAGCTGCTCCTGCAGCCAGTCGAAGACGACCTCGCAGTGCTGCTGCGGGGCCATCGGGGAGCAGTGCAGCTGTGCGCCCGTGGCCGCGGTGAGCTTCACGTAGTCCTTGGGAGCCGTCAGTTTGTCGAACAACTGGCGCGGCTGGCCGGGATAGAACTGCTCGTCGTCGTAGTCCAGAACCAGCGTGGGCATCGTGATGCGACCGACGACGCTCGTGATGTCCATCGACTGGATGAGGGTCGCGGGAGTCCAGAAGTCGGTGAACATCCTGCCCCTGCGGGCGTCGAGCATCGCCGGCACGGAGAAGGGCTCGACGCGCTTCTTCAGCGTCGCGGCCGTGTCCGGGGGCAGCTCGGGGACGACCTCCTTGTTCCAGATGGCGTTGGTCTCCTCCTTGTCCGGCGTGACGATCTTCCGGAGCTCCGCAGGAAAGCCGAGCCACGGCGACAAGCAACCGGGCATCGCCACCAGGGCGGCGATCCTGCTCTCGAACGCCGCGGCCCGGGGCGCCAGGTTCCCGCCCATGCTCAGCCCGGTCAGGGCGATCTTGTCCGGGTCCACGTCCGGGCGGGCGACCAGCCAGTCGACCAGCGGCGTCACGACGGTCTCCCAGCGCGGCGTGAAGACCACTTGATTGACGAACAGCAGCTGCCCCTGGCCCGGCCCGTCGTACACCAGGGCGTTCCAGCCGCGCGCCAGGGCGGCCGAGACGCCGTAGGTCCACATGTCGACGTCCTGCCCGTCGCTGCCGTTCGTGAGGATCACGGTGGGGCGCCGCTGGCCCGAGGTGTCCGGGCGGAAGAACCACACCGGCAGCGGCGTCTTGAGGTACGGGACGTTCGCCGTCACCGGCGCCGGGTCGCACAGCCCGCAGAACGTGTCCCACGCCTTGCGCCCTGCCTTGTACAGCTGTTCCTCGCTGCCCGGGTCGTCGGAGCCGAGGACGAAGAACAGCGCCTGGGCGTAGTACTGCGCGGCCCGCAGGGCACGGAAGCGCGTGGTCTGCCCGCCGGACGCGCCGCCCTGGGGCGGCTTGACGACCTGATCGCCGAGTTTCCTGAAGGTCTCGGTGTACGTCTGCGCAGAGAGGCCGGCCTTGTTGATCGTGTTCACGGCGGTGAGTACCTCGCCCACCTCGGCGGCGCCGAAACCGGCTCCGCCGAGTGCCAGGAGCCCGCTGAAGTTGAAGGCGGGGTCCTTGAAGAGGGTCATCACCCCGGGTGTGGGTCCGCCCGCGGCGGCGGAGGCCGAATCGGAGGGGGCCCGTGCCGGCGCGTTCGCGGGCGAGGCGCCCGACGGCGCGCACCCGGCGGCCAGCACGGCACCGGCCCCGCCGACGAGCCCGGCAAGCGTGGTGCGACGGGTGGGGCCGGCAGCGCGATGACTCGGTACGTACGTCATGGGAGCCGAACGTAGGAGCCGCACCCGCGACCCCCGTGTGCGCGACACCCGTCGTTCCCCCGAATGGCGCTTCACACCGCGCCTGGACGCCTCAGCCGCCCGAGGCGCTGGACGGTTGGGCGGCCGCGCGCAGGCGCTTGCCCCGCCGGCCCAGCACCACCTTCACCGGGACCAGCACCGCCCACCACAGCTGCGCGCCCATGGGGGAGACGAAGGCGAGCGGCACGGCGACGGCGAAGACCAGCACCATCGACGCCAGATCGAGGACATCGTTGCGTGCCACAGGATCGGACATCGCCCTGCTGCTCAGCCACGGGCGCTTCCACAGCACGAGCGTCAGCGCGAGCTGCGCGGCCCCGATGGCCGCGGCGGCGCCGGAGTAGACGGCCACGGACTGCGGCTGGTCCCCGTACTCGGCCAGCAGGGTGGTGGGGAAGGGCATCAGGGCGATGAGCCCCAGATTCAGCAGCCCGAGCTTGACGACCGTCCCGTCCACCTCCCGCACGTACCGGAAGACCTGATGGTGGCCCCGCCAGAACGCCGCGATGACCACAAAACTGAGGGCGTACGCCCACAGGTTGGGCACCACCTCCTGCAGCGCCTCTTCGAAACCGGCCAGGTCGAGCCCGGCGGGCAGGGTGATGTCCAGGGCCAGCAGCGTCATCGCGATGGCGAAGACACCGTCCGACAGCGCGAGGACCCGGGCCGCGCTCCCCTCGTCGTCCCGCACTCGCTGATCACCGTTCACCACGCCACCATAGGGCGGAAGATCCCGGAATGTTCTGATATCCACGTGCGGTGCGCGGTACGCGGTACGCGGTCGCGAGACGGGGCAGCGGTACGCACGGTGCGACGGACCACGTGTCGCATCAGTGCCCGACGGGATCTTCGTCGTGGGCGTGTCAGCGGGCCGCGCGGTGCCAGGTGGGCCGGGAAGGGGATGCGTGGCTGGTGGACGTGTGGAGTTCCGCGTCCAGGCCGAGGAAGGCCGTCGTGGCCCTGCCCGGGGGCATCGGTCACGCCCTCGGCTCGTTCCTGGGGGGAGAAGCCGCTGAGCAGTCAAAGAGAGGCCGAATCGGTGAAGTTGGTTTCACCGCAGGCGCCGATCCCTCCCCCCACCGCCAGGCTGACCCTGTTTCCGCCGGTCACCGCGGACGACGGCCGGTGAGTCGAACGCCTGCTCCGGCTAGGCTCATCCCAGAGCACGCCAGTGGCAGCGACGACCGCGGGAGGCGGCGGGATGACAGTCCCGGGACGCAGGAGCAGCACTTTCATCCGGCTGCTCCGCAGCGGTTTCACCGACCCCTCCGCCGCCGCCCGGCTGCTCGACGCCGGCGCGCTGGCAGCCGTACGCACCGATCCGGTGCTGCTCGACGCCCTCGGGGCGACCGCCGACCCCGACCTCGCCCTCCTCGGGCTCGTACGGCTCGCCGAGGCGCAGCCGCCCGACGAACTGCCCGGGCTCCTCGACACCCTCGTCAGCGCCAAACCCCTCCGGGACCGCCTCCTCGGTGTGCTCGGTGCCTCCGAGGCCCTCGGCGACCACCTCGCCCGCCACCCCCGCGACTGGCACAGCCTCGTCACGTACGAGGCCGCCGACCTGCACCCCGGACTCCCCGATTTCGAGCGCGGCCTCGCGGACGCCCACGACCCCGTCGCCCTGCGCGTCGCCTACCGCCGCTGCCTGCTCTCCATCGCCGCCCGTGACGTCTGCGGCACCATCGACGTCGCCGAGACCGCCGCCGAGCTCGCCGACCTCGCCACCGCCACCCTCCGCGCGGCCCTGCGGATCGCCTCCGCCGCCGCCCCCGAGGACGCGGCGCTCTGCCGCCTCGCCGTCATCGCCATGGGCAAATGCGGCGGAAACGAGCTGAACTACGTCTCCGACGTCGACGTGATCTTCGTGGGCGACGCTGCAGTGGGGTTTCCCCACGGCGCAGCCGCAGGGGACGGCGCGGACGAGGGCAAGGCCCTTCAGGCCGCAACCCGCCTGGCCTCCCACCTCATGCGGATCTGCTCCGAGACGACCGTCGAGGGCACCATCTGGCCCGTCGACGCCAACCTCCGTCCCGAGGGCCGCAACGGGCCCCTCGTCCGGACCCTCGCCTCCCACATGGCCTACTACCAGCGCTGGGCCAAGACCTGGGAGTTCCAGGCCCTCCTCAAGGCCCGTGCCGTGGCCGGCGACGCGGCCCTCGGATCCGAGTACATCGACGCCATAACACCCCTGGTCTGGCAGGCCGCCGAGCGAGAGAACTTCGTCGCCGACGTCCAGAAGATGCGCCGCCGCGTCGTCGACAACATCCCCGCCGCCCAGGTCGACCGCGAGCTCAAACTCGGCCCCGGAGGCCTGCGCGACGTCGAGTTCGCCGTCCAGCTGCTCCAGCTCGTGCACGGACGCAGCGACGCCACCCTGCACTCCGGCACCACCCTCGACGCCCTCCACGCCCTCGCCGCCGGCGGCTACGTCGGCCGCGCCGACGCCGCCCAGCTGCACGACGCGTACCGCTTCCTGCGCGCCATGGAGCACCGCATCCAGCTCTACCGGCTGCGCCGCACCCACCTCGTCCCCGAGGACGAGACCGACCTGCGGCGCCTCGGCCGCTCCATGGGTCTGCGCACCGAACCCGTCGCCGAACTCAACAAGGCCTGGCGCCGGCACGCCTCCGTGGTCCGCCGCCTCCACGAGAAGCTCTTCTACAGGCCGCTCCTCGACGCCGTCGCCCAGCTCACCCCCGGCGAGACCCGGCTCTCCCCGCGCGCCGCCGGCCAGCGCCTCGAAGCCCTCGGGTACGCCGACCCGGCCGCGGCCCTGCGCCACCTCGAAGCCCTCGCCTCGGGCGTCACCCGCAAGGCCGCCATCCAGCGCACCCTGCTGCCGGTGATGCTCGGCTGGTTCGCGGACTCCGCCGACCCGGACGCGGGCCTGCTCAACTTCCGCAAGGTCTCCGACGCCCTCGGCAAGACCCCCTGGTACCTGCGCCTGCTCCGCGACGAGGGCGCCGCCGCCGAGAACCTCGCCCGCGTGCTGTCCGCCGGACGCCTCGCCCCCGACCTGCTGATGCGCGCCCCGGAGGCCGTCGCCCTGCTCGGCGATCCCGAAGGCCTGCAACCCCGTACGCACGAGGCCCTCCAGCAGGAGGTCCTCGCCGCCGTCGGCCGCGCCGAGAACCCCGAGGCCGCCGTCGCCGCCGCCCGCGGTGTGCGCCGCCGCGAGCTCTTCCGGACGACCGCCGCCGACATCATCGGCTCCTACGGCACGGAGGACAACCCGGCCGAGGAGGACCACGGCGCCCTCGTCGACCGGGTCGGCGGAGCCGTCTCCGACCTCACCGCAGCGACCCTCGCCGGGGCCCTGCGCGCCGCCGTCCACAGCCACTTCGGCGACATGCTCCCCACCCGCTTCGCGGTGATCGGCGTCGGCCGCTTCGGCGGACACGAACTCGGCTACGGCTCCGACGCCGACGTCCTGTTCGTCCACGAACCCCGCGAGGGCGTCGACGAACAGGAGGCCGCCAAGGCCGCCCAGACCGTCATCGCCGAAATGCGCAGGCTGCTCCAGCTGCCCACCACCGACCCGCCACTGCTCATCGACGCCGACCTGCGCCCCGAAGGCCGCTCCGGCCCGCTGGTGCGCACGCTCTCCTCCTACGCCGCCTACTACCGGCGCTGGTCCCTGACCTGGGAGAGCCAGGCCCTGCTGCGCGCCGAGCCGGTCGCCGGGGACGAGGAGCTCGGCCGCCGCTTCATCGAGCTGATCGATCCGCTGCGCTACCCA
Organism: Streptomyces sp. NPDC054849; assembly: GCF_053610945.1. Taxonomy (NCBI): domain Bacteria; kingdom Bacillati; phylum Actinomycetota; class Actinomycetes; order Kitasatosporales; family Streptomycetaceae; genus Streptomyces; species Streptomyces sp. NPDC054849. Next base: position 750 of record NZ_JBSGZI010000147.1, on the reverse strand, counting down.
GTGGAGGGGCTCGGCGAGGACGGCGTACGGGAGATCCGCCGGCTCAAGGCCCGGATGGAGGCGGAGCGGCTGCCCCGCGGCGCCGACCCGACCCTGCACACCAAACTCGGCCGCGGTGGTCTCAGCGACGTCGAGTGGACCGTCCAGCTGATCCAGATGCGGCACGCGTGGGTCGAACCGGGCCTGCGCACCACCCGTACCCGCCAGGCCCTCGCGGCCGCTCACGCGGCCGGGCTGATCCCGACCGAGGAGGCGCAGATCCTGGACGAGGCCTGGGTGTTGGCGACGCGGGTCCGCAACGCCGTGATGCTGGTCCGCGGCCGCGCCGGCGACACCTTCCCCGCCGGGGCCCGCGAACTGGGGGCGGTCGGCCGCTACCTCGGCTACGCCGAGGGCACGGTCGGGGAGATGCTGGACGACTACCGGCGCATCACCCGGCGCGCCCGGGCGGTGGTCGACGAACTGTTCTACGGCGCGTAGCCACTGACGAGACCGCTAAACGGCCGGGCCGTCCGACGCCGGCGATCACCCGCGAGCTGATGCGCAACGGCGGCCCCGCCGGCTACCGGGCCGACCCGGCGCGCCAGGGCCGGGCCGATGGGGCGAAGGCGGCCGAACACAGGCGGCGGGCCTCCATGGCACGCGGACCGCGGACCGGGGGCCCCCGGCCCGGCGCCCGTGGCCCGGGCCCGTACCCGGGCGGGGCGGGGTGAGCGGGCCCGGGGCCAAGGCGGGGGGCCGGAGTTGGTG
>NZ_JBSGZI010000146.1:0-16080 GCF_053610945.1 Streptomyces sp. NPDC054849 | reverse complement strand
GGACCTCCCACCCGGCGCCCCCCCACCTGGTGAGGGGGCGCGGCGGGATGTTACGGCTTTCGGAGGCCTCGGAGGTGTACGAAAGGCCTCCGACGGCAGGTGTCCACCATTCGCCGGATGCTCGCTAGCCCATGCGATACCCCTTCGCGGGCTCTCCACCCTGCCCAGAGCCCCTCCGGGCCTCTCCTGCGGTGTCCGGGACACCGCCAGGCTGCGCGCCGCTCTCCGGGGCCGTGACGAAGCCGGTCAGCGGGGCGATGCGCGTGTACACCCCCGGGCTGTCGGAGCGCCCGCAGCCCCTCCCCCACGAAACCAGCCCGATGAGCCGGCCCTGCGCCACCAGCGGCCCGCCGCTGTCGCCCTGGCAGGCGTCCTTGCCGCCTCCGCTGTCTCCGGCGCACACCATGGACTCCGCGCGGTACTGCCCGTCCGCGTCCCCGGGGTAGGCGCGGCCGCAGACTTCATCTGCGAGGACCGTCACCCGCGCGGCCCGGAGCCCATACGCATAGTCACCGAACCCGCTCGTGTCGCCCCAGCCGTACACGGCCGCCTCGGTCCCCGCGGCGTAGGCGGAGTGCCCCGCCTCCGCCATGGGGAGCACGTGGTGCGCCGGAACGGACTCGGCCAGTTCCAGGACCGCGAGGTCCCCGGCGTTGCTCGCCGGGTCGTAGTCCGGGTTCACCCGGGCCCCGCTCACCGCGATCTCCCGGCCCTCGGTCGCCCGGAGCTCCGTACGCCCGGCGATCACCCGGAAGTCGGACACGGATTCGACCGGGCCGCCCAGCACCTGCTGGCCGAGGCAGTGGGCCGCGGTGAGCACCTTGGTCGGGGCCACGATGACGCCCCCGCAGAACTGTCCGCCCCGCGTACCCCCGAATCGGTCACGGCTGGCCAGGGCCACCACCCAGGGACTGTCGGCCACCTGCACCGGCTTGCCGCCGATCACCACGCTGTCCGCGGCCGCCTGCGGCACCTGGGCGAGCGGGGCCGCGGCCGCTCCCGCCGCCAGGGTCAGCGCGCCCGCCAGAGCACGGGCAAAGGGACGACGCATGAGGCCTCCTGACTCCGAGTGTGCATGACTCCACCCAGAGTGGGATGCCCGGTGGCCGAGCGCACCCGCGCGGCCACCGATTCCGTCCCCGTTCGACCCGTCGCCGGGACCGTCGCTTGGGCGTCGTCCGGCCGTCGCCGTCGTCGTCGAGACCCGGCGACGCGGCCGGGGCGGGGCCCGGTCAGTCCAGGTAGTCGCGCAGCACCTGCGAGCGGGACGGGTGCCGCAGTTTCGACATCGTCTTCGACTCGATCTGGCGGATCCGCTCACGCGTGACCCCGTAGACCTTGCCGATCTCGTCGAGGGTCTTGGGCTGGCCGTCCGTGAGACCGAAGCGCATCGAGACCACGCCGGCCTCGCGCTCGCTCAGGGTGTCGAGCACCGAGTGCAACTGCTCCTGCAGGAGCGTGAAGCTCACGGCGTCGGCCGGGACGACGGCCTCGGAGTCCTCGATCAGGTCGCCGAACTCGCTGTCGCCGTCCTCGCCGAGCGGCGTGTGCAGGGAGATCGGCTCGCGGCCGTACTTCTGGACCTCGATGACCTTCTCGGGGGTCATGTCGAGTTCCTTGGCCAGCTCCTCCGGGGTGGGCTCGCGGCCCAGGTCCTGGAGCATCTGGCGCTGCACACGGGCGAGCTTGTTGATGACCTCGACCATGTGCACCGGGATGCGGATGGTGCGGGCCTGGTCCGCCATGGCACGCGTGATCGCCTGCCGGATCCACCACGTGGCGTAGGTCGAGAACTTGTAGCCCTTGGTGTAGTCGAACTTCTCCACCGCGCGGATGAGACCCAGGTTGCCCTCCTGGATCAGGTCCAGGAAGAGCATGCCGCGGCCGGTGTAGCGCTTGGCGAGGGACACCACGAGGCGGAGGTTGGCCTCCAACAGGTGGTTCTTCGCACGGCGGCCGTCCTCGGCGATGATCTCCAGCTCGCGCTTGAGCTTGGGCGCCAGCTTGTCTGAGTTCGCCAGTTTGTCCTCGGCGAACAGTCCGGCCTCGATGCGCTTGGCGAGCTCCACCTCCTGTTCGGCGTTGAGGAGGGGAACCTTGCCGATCTGCTTGAGGTAGTCCTTGACCGGGTCGGCGGTGGCGCCGGCGACCACGACCTGCTGGGCGGGGGCGTCGTCCTCGTCGTCGGAGATGACGAAGCCCTTGTTCTCGCCGCCCTCCTCCTCTTCGTCGGCCTCGGCCTTGGCGGCGTCGGGACCCTCGTCCGGGGTCTCGTCACCGGCGTCGTCGGCGTCCTTCTTGGAGGCGGTCTTCTTCGCCGCCGTCTTCTTCGCGGCGGTCTTCTTGGCCGGCGCGGCCTTCTTGGCCGCTGTCTTCTTCGCCGCCGTCTTCTTGGCAGGCTCCGTTCCGGGCTCCTGCGCGAGGGCGTCCGCGGTCTCCGGGTCCGCCGTCTCGCCTGCCGGAACCGCGGTGGCCGCGGTGGCTGCGGGCTGCGCCGCCGTCGTCTTGGCCGCGACGGTCTTGGTGGCCGTCCGCTTGGCCGGACTCTTCGCTGCGACGCTCTTGCGGGTGGTGCGCTTGGGCGACTCCGCGGCACTGACCATCAGCGTCACACCCTCTTCCTCGAGGATCTGGTTGAGGCTGCGCAGAACATTCTTCCACTGGGTCGCAGGAATCTGGTCAGCCTCGAAGGCCCGACGCACGTCATCGCCGGCGATCTGCCCCTCGGCCTTGCCCCGCTCGATGAGCGCCATCACAGACTCGGAATCGGCGATCTCCGGCGGGAGCGTACGGGATGTGCTGGCCGACACGAACAACCTCTCGGAACGATGGAAACGGCTTCCGACCCCGGGCCTGGTGGTGCTGGACCGGAGCCGACGACCACCGACCGGGGTTGGGCCGGCGGCGCGGGCAGGGGCCGGGGAGCTGCACAGCATCCCCAAGGGCTGCTGTCTTCCCTCCGTCGGCCATCACCTCTTAGGTCATCGCGAAACCTCGCGGAGCGTTACGCCCAATCTTCGTGGCCCGAGTCACACCCCGTATGCACGAATGCCGGTCATAGGGTCGTACCGGCCGTTCCGGGACGGTCGGAACCGCCGCGAAACGGCGCCCCATGCGGGTGTCGCCGGACCCGACCGGGCCCGGCGACACGTCGTACACCCCCGCGCCCCCGCGACGCGTCCGCCCGTCAGTGCTCGCGCGGGGCGGGAACCACGCGCTCGACCTCCGGATGCACCGTCAGGAGCTGGCGCATCGCGTTCTCGGCACCCACCGCGTCGCCGGCGGCGAGGGCCTCGACCATCCGCGCGTGGTGGGCGACGCAGGTCTCGCTCGGGCGGTCGCAGGCGGTGATCGGGCTGCCGGAGACCTGGAGGGCGGCGGAGACGATGCCGGAGAGGTGCTCCAGCATGCGGTTGCCGGCGACCTGGATGAGCAGCGCGTGGAACTCGTTGTCTGCGCGCGCGAACGTGATCGAGTCGCCCTGGCCGAGGGCGTGGCCCATGATCTCGACCATGTCGGCGAGGCGCTGCTGGATGTCCGGCCGGCCGTGGCCCGCGGCGAGGCGGGCGGCGAGGGGTTCGATGGTCCAGCGGAGCTCGCCCAGCTCGCGTCGCTGGTCGTCGCGCTGGGGGCCGTAGGCGCGCCACTCGATGATGTCGGGGTCGAGCAGGTTCCAGTCGGCGACCGGGCGGACCCGGGTGCCGACGTTGGGGCGGGCGCTGACGAGGCCCTTGGCCTCCAGGACCCGCAGCGATTCGCGGACGACCGTGCGGGAGACCTCGAAGCGCTGGCCGATCTCCTCGGGGACCAGCGGACGGTCCGCGCCGAGGTCGCCGGAGACGATCATCTGGCCGAGCTGCTGGACGAGTTGGCCGTGCAGTCCGCGGCCTCGGCTGCCGGCGGCGCGGCGGCCCACACGGCTCAACTCGACGTCGGCGCCGTCCCAGTGGGGCGCTCCGACGCGGTCGGACCCGGGGGCCTCCGCGAAGGGGTAGCGGTCGAGTTCGCCCGGGCCGGCGAGGCCGGAGTCGGCGTGGCGGGCGGCGGTCATCATGGTGTGCGCAAGGGTACTCACGAATCCTTTGTCGGCCTTGCCTCCACGACCCTTGAGGTCTTTGCTGAAAAGCACACGAAAGGGTGATCGGCGCCACCTACGCAATTGACGACTTATCGTAAAGAAGCGGGCCTTTTGGATGGAGTTGCGGTCTGCTTGACGCGACACGGACGGCAACGGTCCCGTCCGTGACTTCTCCTGCACCGGAACGATCACCAACGGACCCGGCTGCGCAGTCCGGTGAACCCATAGGCGCACAACAGGACCATCAGTGACAACACCAGTGCGGTCCCGACGGGTTGGGTCATCACCCGTAGGCCCCCTACGAGCAGGCGGTCCGCCTCCGGCGGCCACTGCACCCAGGTCAGGCCCCGCAGCCGGGGCCCGAGTCCGGTCATCGGGTAGGCGGACGAGCCCTCCAGAACCCGGCGCACCAGCGGAACCACCATCACCGGTACGGCCAGCACCGCGGCCAGACCCGCGGTCGCGGACCGGAAGACGCCGGAGGCCAGGACGCCGGCCCACGCGCAGCCGATGAGCAGCCCGGCCCAACTCACGGCCGGGGCGAGCCACTTCGCCGGGGTGCGCAGGGGGCCGCTGTCGAAGACCAGCGTCAGGGCGGCGGCGTCGGCCGCCACGGTCAGGGCGCCGAGCAGCAGGGCGAGGAGCGCGCAGATGCCGAGCTTGGCGGTGAGCAGCCCCATCCGTCGGGGCACGGTGCCGCGGTCGGCGGCGAGCGCCGGGTAGCGGTACTCCTCACCGAAGGCCAGGGCGCCGAGCAGTCCCGCGCCCAGGGCGGCGGGCGGCAGCGGCAGCAAGTCGGGCCAGGCGGCGAGCAACCGGTTCTGCGGGGTCTGTCCGATCCGGGCCAGCACCAGGGCGGTGAGGACGGAGACGGCGACGACGATGGAGGCGGTGAGGACGGGAGTCGCGGTGCCGAAGACCCGGAGCAGCTCGTAGCGCAGCGGCCGCAGCGGCCCGCCCAGGCGGCGCACGGCCGAGACCGGCCGCCGGGAGGGGGCGCTTCGGGGGCGGCCGCCGGAGGCCCCGGTGGGGGCCTCGCCTGGCTCTTCAGGGGCTCCGGCGGCGGTGCGGGCGTGCGGGACCGGCGTCGTCGGCGTGCCGGCGTCGCCCGTCTCGTCGGCGAGCTGGTGGACCAGCACGCCGTGCCGGAACGCCGCTTCGCCGACCTCGGCACAGTTGCTGCCGTACACCGACAGGCGGCTGCCGCTCTCCTCGACGATCTCCACCGAGCGCTGGGCGGCCCGGGCCTCCCGGCCCAGTACATCGGCCAGCCGGGCCGCGTGCGGGGTGCGTACGGCGACCCGCGGGCGCAGCCGGGTCCGGGCGAACTCGGTGGCGTCCTGGTCGGCGACGAGCCGGCCTGCCTCGATGCTGACGACCCGGTCTGCGCTGCGGGCGGCCTCCTTGGCGTCGTCGGTGGTGAAGAGCACCGCTCCGCCGAGGGAGGCGTGGCCGCGCAGCAGTCCGTGCAGCCAGCCGCGTTCGCGGGGGGACAGCCCGGCAGTGGGCTCGTCCAGGAGCAGGGTGCAGGGATCGGCGAGCAGCGCCGAGGCCAGCGCCACCCGGCGCTCCATGCCGAGCGACAGGGAGCCGAGCCGCTGGTCCCGCAGGCCCGCGATGCCGACGACCTCGAGCATGGTGTCGGCCCTGGAGGCCGGCACCCCGGAGGCGGCGCACAGCATGCGCAGCTGGTTGCGGACGGTCCGCGCAGGGTTGCCGGGAACGTCGCCGAGCAGGACTCCGACCTCACGGCCGGGATGCGGGATCCGGTGCAGCGGACGGCCGCGGAAGTAGGTGACGCCGCGGCCCGGTTCGAGTTCGAGCATGAGCCGCAGCGCGGTGGTCTTGCCCGATCCCGGCTCGCCGAGCAGGGCGGTCACGTGTCCCGGGCGGGCCTCGAAGGTGAGGTCGTCCACGCGGGGCGGGGTATGGGGACGGTGGTTGCTGGTGAGTCCGATGGCCTGGAGCATCGCTTCTCTCGCGGGGGGTGAGACCGCTCTGCGGCAGGGTGATTACCGCAAGCAAGATAACGCGATATGTCCGATTTTCGAGGCAACCGGTCCGATGGAATGCCGATATTGCCGCACCGCCCGGCACGGATGGCGGGATCGGGCCCGGCGTCGGGCCCACTGCCGGCGATCGCGCCACCGCGCACGCAGGTGTCTCGGTGTCAGACTTCCGGGCGCAGCATCGGCGGGTTGAGCAGGGTGGCCCCGCCCGCGCGGAAGAGCTGTGCCGGACGCCCGCCCTGACGGGTCGTCGTCCCTCCGGCCGGCACCAGGAATCCGGGAGTTCCGGTGACCTTGCGGTGGAAGTTGCGCGGGTCGAGGGCGACACCCCAGACGGCCTCGTAGACCCGGCGCAGCTCGCCGACGGTGAACTCGGGCGGGCAGAAGGCGGTGGCCAGCGAGGAGTACTCGATCTTCGATCGGGCCCGCTCCACGCCGTCGGCGAGGATCGTGGCGTGGTCGAAGGCGAGTCCCGCGGAGGCCTCGCCGGCGGCCAGCAGCTCGTCGACCGGGGCCCAGCGGGCGCTGTTGGCATCGCCCCCGGCCCGGGGCGCCGGGAGGTCCGGAGCCAGCACCAGGTGCGCCACGCTGACGACGCGCATCCGCGGATCACGCTTCGGATCACCATAGGTGGCCAGCTGTTCGAGATGCGCACCATTGCCCGCGCCGGGCAGCGCGGGGTCGTGGGCGCACAGGCCGGTCTCCTCGGAGAGTTCCCTGGCGGCGGCCGCCGCCAGGTCCTCGTCCCCGCGGACGAATCCGCCGGGCAGCGCCCAGCGCCCCTGGAACGGCTGCTCACCCCGTCGGACGACCAGCGCGCAGAGCGCGTGGCGCCGCACGGTGAGCACGACCAGGTCGACGGTGACGGCAAAGGGCGGATAGGCCGACGGGTCGTAGGGCGACATGCCGCGATCATAGTCGTCTGCCTGACGATAAACAGCGCTTTGGTGACCTTGAAGACACAGTTCCGGCGGCTGGGGACCTCTTGCCGGCCGGTGGCCCCGCCTGATCGGCAGGACGGTCCTCAGCCTCCCAGCTGGAGCGCATCGGCGGCCTCCTCCACCATGCCGAGGCCGAGCCTGCTGATCCTGACGGCGAAGGGCTCTCCCGACACCCGCAGGCCCGAGAGCCGCAGTGCGCCGAGGGGCGCGCCGGGGAGGGGTGCGAGGGCGACCGTACCCGCGGGGGCGTCGGGGCGGATTCCGGCGAGGGCCGTCAGCGCGTGGACCCCGGCCGCCGCGGCCACCGCGGCGGGGCGGCAGGCCGCCGGGTGCGGGACCGGGGCGCTGCCCGCTGTGCGCTGCTGGGCCGCGAACATCTCCGGTAGCCGATAGCCGAAGGTCTCCGCCGCGTCCAGCAGGCCTCTGAGCAGGCCCGCTGCCTCCTTCTCGAAGCCCGCCCGGGCCAGGCCCGCCACGGCCACGACGCTCTCGTACGCCCGCACCGCGCCGGATCGGTGGCCGAACGGGTTGTGCCCCGGCTCCTTCACCGCCATGCTCCGCAGCCCCCATCCGGAATCCATGGCGGGGGCTCCGAGCAGCCGGGCCAGCTGTTCGGTGTGGGCCCGGCCCAGGAGTCCGGGGGCGAGCCGGCCGCCTCCGAGCAGCCCGGTGTCGAGCAGGTGGGCGGCGGCCCCCGTCAACCGCGGCAGCGGCCGTCCGTCGGGATGCAGGGCCGAAGCGGGCCGGCCTCCGTCGGGGCCGTCGATCCAGAAGCCGGCCCGGAACCGCTTGCGCAACGCGTCCGCCCACTCCCGCCACTCCTCGGCGCCGGGCCTTCCGCATCCCACGAGGAGGCCGGCGCCGAGCACGGCGGCCCGGTAAGCGTGTGCCTGGGTCTCACAGCGCCGCGGTCCCGGATCGGGATCGGCCAGGAAACCGTCCTCGCCGAGGGCGTCGCGGAGCCAGTCGAGGCACCGCTCGGCGGCCGGGAGCAGGCGGGCCACCTCCTCGTCCGGCATGCCCCAGAGCCGGGCTTCGGCGAGCACGACGGGAAAGGCCAGGGTCGCCTCCGTTCCGGTGCACCCCGGGGGTAGCTGCGGCCCCGCTCCGCGCAGCGGCCCCGGGATCTTCCCGGCATCGGGCCCGCGCCCGTCGATCTGGGTCCGGGACAGGACCCGCAGGGTGGCCGCGGCGAGACCGGTGCCGAGCGGCAGCGCCATCCTGGCGGCCCAGAGCGACTCCGCGGGGGCCAGGCCAAGCCGCCACGGCGCCCCCGCCGCCGCGAAGGCGTCACCCGGCACCTCGGGGTCCCTCAGGAGCAGCGCGCCCAGGTCCTCGACGCTGGTCCGGAACCACGCCTCCGCCCTGGGGTCGTCCCCTTCGGCCCGGGCATCGGCCAGCGGGTTCGCCACTTGTCCGGCGGTAGCCCGCGTGACCCGGTCCTGCGTGGTCCGCAGCTCGATGGTGCGGGACTCGCCGGGACCCAGCTCGAGCTGCCAGCGCAGCAGCCCGGCCGAGGCCAGCGCGTCGTCCGGCGGCGGCTCGGCGGCGGTGACGACCTGCGCCTCGCCGGTGCTCCAGCGCAGCCCGGCGGCATGCACCCCCGCAGGCAGCTCCGGCCCGGCCCGGCCGGCGGCCACAGCGGCCAGTTCGGCAAGGTCCGTGCCGAGCAGGACCTCCACGGGGAGCCGTACAAGCCGGGCCGTGAAATTGCGCAGGGTGATCCGCTCGGTGCCGTCCGCGTGGCGGACCCGTTCCACACCGATGTCCGGGTCCGGCCCGGGCTCGGCACCGGTGCGCACGGTCGCCGTGAAGGCGGCCCGGTCGGCGCCGAGGCTGCGCCTCTGGACGGCCACCGGATCCCGGCCGCCGACACGCAGCACGCAGCGGGAGAGCAGCCGGCGCCCGGAACGGTAGATCCCGTCGATTCCCTGTCCGGTCAGCTGGCCGTGCTCCGGTGAGATGACCAGACAGGGTGCGGCGACGCAGATGACGGCGCCGTGCACGGGCGGCAGTTCGGGCGTGCGGGCGGCGGGCACACCGGACGGACGGGGAGGTGCGGGGTGAGACATGTGTCGCCTTGTCTGCGCTCCGGTCGGTTCAGCTGGGCGGCGTGGCCGGGCCCCCACCACCCCCCAGCTGAACGCCCCCACCCCCGCCGGGGTCACGGGCCCCGCCTCCGACCGGACGCACCCGGGGCGGGGCCCGCGCCGCGATTCCACGCCAGGGGCGCGCCCAAGCAGTCGTGCCGGACCGCAGTGGAGGGGCCGGCGCGCGTTCACTGCTCGCTCCCCGCAGTGCGGCGCGACCCGCGGCGGGTCACTGTCCGGCCCCGCCGGCCGGGAGGACGTGTGGCGGCCGAGGAGCGCCCCCACCGGGGCTCGCGGCGGCGCCGCTCCTCACGCAGGCACTCCCGCAGCCCTTCGGGGTCGATTCCCTCGTTGCACGCGTGGTGGAGCAGCTGGGCGAAGCGGTACTCGGCATCCGCCCGCAGGGCCAGGCCGAACGCGATGCGGGCGGTCGGCTCGTCCCCGGTGGACCAGGAGACCCAGCCCGCGAGGGTGAGCGGGGCCGCGGCGTGCTCACCGTAGGCCCCGACACAGCGCCGGGCGAGGGCCCGCCACAGCCGCAGGGCGGGGGCCGCTTCCTCGTCTTCCATCCACTCGGCCGCGATGTCGCGGATTTCGCGGTCCTGGAGGCCGAGGATCAGCGAGGCGGCCTCGTCGTGGCCGAGCAGCGCGTCGTCCCAGTCATCGGCCTGGGAACCACTCTCGACGGGCGGGGCCAGGGTCAGGCGCCGCATCAGGGCCTGCGCCAGGCTGATGGTCTCGGCACCGACCTCCTCCCGCGTCGCCCCGTCGAGGATCCGGGGCATCAGGGCTGCGGCCGCCCGGTCAAGGGCCCGTTCGGCCTCGTCGGCCACGGTCCCGCGCAGCGGTGCCAGCCGGCCCTCGATCTCCTTGAGGGAGCCCCGGACCTGGAGCCCGGCGAAGGTCGCCGCCGCGGCCATCACCGAGGTGCCGACGGCGGCCAGCCGGCTGCCCTCGGCCGGACAGCACCGCTCGTCGGGGCAGACGTAGGACCAGAAGCGGCCCGCCGAGAGGCACAGCGCCTCCAGCACCGGCACGTCCAGGGCGCCGCAGGCGAGCCGGATCCGCTGGGCGAGCGGCCGCAGCCGGGTCATCACCCGCTGGCCGCTCTCCTCTCCCCGGGGCTCCTGGCAGAGGTAGACGACGATGCCGTCGGGCTTGTCACCGCGTCGTTCGCTGCCCCGGATCAGGCAGTCGGCGACCTGCCGCGCGGTGTCCTCCCATTCCGCGGGCGTGCCGGGAATGCCGACGCGGAGCCGGCCGCCGAAGCGACCGCCCTCGCCGTGGACGGCGACCATGACGAGGGAGTCGGTAGGGTGGAAGCCGAGCATGTAGGGCAGCGCGTCGGCCAGTTCAGCCGGGCTGCGCAGGGTGATCTGGGGTCCGGTGGCGGCTCCGGCGGGGTTGACGGAGGGCCGGTCGGACGGGGTGCGTGATTCGTGGTTGTTCGTCATGCCACGAAGGTCCCGTGCATGATCCGATCCGGAAAGCCCTGTGGATAACTGTTGACGCTTCAATGTCCACAGGCTCAGAGCGCCATTGGCGCGATGTCGGAGGCATCGGGTTGCATGGGGACATGAACGCAGACCTGAGGTCCTCGGCCGACTCCGTACTAGCCCGACTCGTGGGCGACCCCACGGGCACCGCCCGGCTGCGCGAGGACCAGTGGCGGGCGATCGAAGCCCTCGTCGCACACAAGCGGCGGGCGCTGGTGGTGCAGCGCACGGGCTGGGGAAAGTCCGCGGTGTACTTCGTCGCCACCTCGCTGCTACGGGCGAGCGGCTCCGGCCCCACCGTGATCGTCTCCCCCCTCCTCGCGCTGATGCGCAATCAGGTCGAAGCCGCGGCCCGGGCCGGGATCCGCGCCCGCACCATCAACTCCGCCAATCCCGAGGAGTGGGAGGGGATCCAGGCCGAGGTCGCGGCGGGTGAGGTGGACGTCCTGCTGGTGAGCCCGGAGCGGCTGAACAACCCCGACTTCCGCGACCAGGTCCTCCCCAAGCTCTCCGCCGCCACCGGCCTTCTCGTGGTGGACGAGGCCCACTGCATCTCCGACTGGGGACACGACTTCCGCCCCGACTATCGCCGACTGCGCACCATGCTGGCCGATCTGCCGCCGGGCGTGCCGGTCCTCGCCACCACCGCCACGGCCAACGCCCGCGTGACCGCCGACGTCGCCGAACAGCTGGGCACCGGAGCCGGCACGGATGCGCTGGTGCTGCGCGGCCCACTGGACCGCGAGAGCCTGAGCCTGGCGGTGCTGACCCTGCCCGACGCGGCGCACCGGCTGGCCTGGCTCGCCGACCACCTCGGGGACCTGCCGGGCTCCGGGATCATCTACACGCTGACCGTGGCGGCGGCAGAGGAGGTCACCGCTTACCTGCGCCACCGCGGCCACACGGTGTCGTCGTACACCGGCAAGACGGAGAACGCTGACCGCCAACAGGCCGAGGACGACCTCCAGGCGAACCGGGTCAAGGCGCTGGTGGCCACCTCCGCCCTAGGCATGGGCTTCGACAAGCCCGACCTGGGCTTCGTGGTGCACCTGGGCTCGCCGTCCTCCCCCATCGCCTACTACCAGCAGGTCGGCCGCGCCGGCCGTGGAGTGGAGCACGCGGAGGTCCTGCTCCTCCCGGGCCGGGAGGACGAGGCGATCTGGCAGTACTTCGCCTCGGTCGCCTTCCCGCCCGAGGAGCAGGTGCGCCGTACCCTCGACGTCCTGGCCCAGGCGGGCAGGCCGCTGTCGCTGCCCGCCTTGGAGCCGCTGGTCGATCTGCGCCGCACCCGGCTGGAGACCATGCTCAAGGTCCTCGACGTCGACGGCGCCGTGCACCGCGTCAAGGGCGGCTGGACCTCGACGGGCGAGCCGTGGGCCTATGACGCCGAGCGCTACGCCTGGGTGGCCCGCCAGCGGGCGGCCGAGCAGCAGGCCATGCGCGACTACGCGGCGGCCACCGGATGCCGTATGGAGTTCCTGCGCCGCCAGCTCGACGACGAGGAGGCCGCGCCCTGCGGCCGCTGCGACAACTGCGCCGGGGCCCGGTTCACCGCGGAGGTCTCCACCACCGCGCTGGACACCGCGCGCGGTGAACTCGGCCGACCGGGCGTGGAGCTGGAGCCGCGCAAGATGTGGCCGACCGGGCTCCCGGCGGTTGGCGTCGACCTCAAGGGGCGCATCCCCGCCGGGGAGCAGGCCTCGACGGGCCGGGCGCTGGGCCGGCTGTCCGACATCGGCTGGGGCAACCGGCTGCGCCCGATGCTCGCTCCCCAGGCTCCGGACCAGCCGGTTCCGGACGACGTCGCGCAGGCCGTGGTCGCGATGCTCGCCGACTGGGCCCGCGGCCCCGGCGGGTGGGCCTCGGGAGCGCCGGACGCTCCGGCCCGGCCGGTGGGCGTGGTCGCTCTGCCGTCGCGCAGCCGACCCCAGTTGGTCGGTTCACTGGCCGCGCGGATCGCGGAGGTCGGGAGGATGCCCTTGCTCGGCACGGTCGCGTACACCGACCAGGCCCCGCAGTTCGGGCCGTCGGCCTCGAACAGCGCCCAGCGGGTCCGCGGGCTCCATCAGTCCCTGACCGTGCCCCCGGCGTTGGCCGCGGCGCTGGCGGAGGCTGCGGGCCCGGTGCTCCTCGTGGACGACCGCGCGGAGAGCGGGTGGACCCTTGCCGTGGCCGCCCGACTGCTGCGACGGGCGGGCGCGAAGGGGGTGTTCCCGCTGGTGCTGGCGCTCCAGGGATAGCCGAATGCGTCATCCTCGGCGTGGCGGGGCAAGGATATGAACGGCATACCGGCGAATTCCGGTCTGTGGTGCCAATTGCTCGTTGCCGCATGCTCCGCAGCCACGCGAGAATTGGAGTGCTCCCGCTCGGCTCCTCGGCATCCTGGGCCGTACTGCGGCGCGCCCTGACTCCAGCCGTGCCCGTCCGCGGGCGTGTACCCGAAGGGAGGACCGTGACCTTCGGATTCGCGCCGCCCTCGACCACATCCCTGGCAACGGCGACCGGCGCAGCCAGCCGGCATGGCAGGCTGCTGGAACCGGCGGAATGGACGGCGGCGGGCGTTCCGCTGCTCCGCAGCCCGCGCGAGGTGGTCAGCGGGCTGCACTCACGGCACAGCCCCACACCCTCGACCGCGGTCATCGCCGTTCTCGGCCCGGAGGAACAGCTCGTGGCGAGCGCCTCCTTCGTGCAGCGGTCGATCTCGGCCGACGGCTGGGAGTACCGCAACGCCCTGCTGTCCCGGCTGCGCCGGGTCCTCCCGCACGACCTGCGACGACGGACCCCGGTGCGGACGGCGGTGCTGCTCTACTGCCGTGAAGGCGACGAGCGGTGGACCGAGGAGGACGGCGCCTGGATGTGGGGGCTGCGCGACGCCTGCACCCTGCACGGGCTGCGCTGCGGTGCGTACATCACGCTGACCCGCGACGGCTGGCAGGTGCTGGGCGAAGGCCGTGGCGGCAGACGGCCCACCTCGGACTCGCGGCCGCAGCGGCTCGGCGACACCGTGGCCGAGTTCTCCCCGCTCGCCCTGCACACCGGGGGCGGAGCGGGCGAGGCCCTGCGCCGGACCGCCGCGCGCTGACCTTCGTACGCCGCGGAGCACGAAGTGCTGGGGGCAGGGCTCACAGCCGTACACCCGGGACCGGGCGTACGGCGGCTCAGGCCTCGGACGTCTGCTCGGGCTCCGGCTCGGACCGAACGAAGCCTCGGCTCGTGACCCGGCTCGGACTGCGGCACGGGCTCCACCCGGGCTTCAGCGGGGCCGGCGCAAGGCCCGCCCCGCCCCTCGCCCGTGCCGGGGTACAGGGCGTCAGACGCCCGCACCCAGCACGGAGTTGATCTGCTGCGGGTCACCGCACACGATCAGCAGCGCACCCGCCCGGGTGAGCGCGACCGGGAGGGCTCCCGCGACGGCGTCGGCCGGTCCGCCGTTGGCCGCGAAGACCACGACGGGACGGCCTGCGGCGCGCTGGACCTGCGCCGCGTCCGCGTAGAAGACGTCGTCCCCGGCGTCGTGCAGGGCCCAGTACGCGGCCTCGCCGAAGGACAGCTCGTGCGCGGCCCACGGGTGCGGGTCGCCACTGGTGAGCACCAGGATGTCTCCGGGCGCGCGCCCGGTGTCGAGCAGCAGGTCGACGGCCTCTTCGGCCGCGTCCAGCGCACCTTCGGCGGAGGCCGGGATCAGCTGGATCTGCGGCACCGCCGCGGAGACGGACGGTGCGGTGGGGGCAGCGGCAGAGGCTGCGGGAACAGGTCCGGAGGTGGCCTGCGGCGCACGCTGCGCGGGCGGTGCGGGCCGGGCGGGACCGGGGCGACCGGGCCGCGGTACGGCGGCGGGACGCGGACCAGGTACAGGGCGGGGGGTCTGCGCGGTGCGGCTCGCGGCCGGCGTGACGCGGGGACCCTGGGCACTCTCGTGAATCTGAGGCTCCTCGATGGCGGGGGTGAGAGGCGTGAGTTGCTGTCTATCAAACACCGGTACGAAACGTACCGGCCGGTGGCACATGGGTGCGATCAGAAATCGAAGCCGAGTTGGCCTCCGTTTTCCAGCTCCATCGACTCCTCGCTGCGGCGCACCTTCTTGAGGTGACGCCACCGCGGCAGCGCGTCGAGGTACGACCACGAGAGGCGGTGGTAGGGGGTGGGCCCCCGTTCCTCCAGCGCCGCCCGGTGCACGGGCGAGGGATATCCGGCGTTGGCGGCGAAGGCGAAGTCCTCGATTCCGCCGCCCTGTTCACCGAGTTCGGCCATCATGCGGTCACGGCGGACCTTGGCGATGACCGAGGCCGCTGCGACGGCGACGCAGGACTGGTCACCCTTGATCACCGTACGGACCCGCCAGGCGGAGCCGAGATAGTCGTGCTTGCCGTCGAGGATCACCGCGTCGGGCCGCACCGGGAGGGCGGCCAGGGCGCGCTCCGCCGCGAGCCGCAGGGCGGCGGTCATCCCCAGTTCGTCGATCTCCTCGGGCGAGGAGTGCCCGAGTGCGTACGCGGTGACCCAGGTCTCCAAGGTCGCGAGCATGGCGTCGCGCCGCTTGGCGGTGAGGAGTTTGGAGTCGGTGAGCCCGGCGGGCGGCCGGCGCAGGCCGGTGATCGCCGCACACACGGTGACGGGTCCGGCCCAGGCCCCTCGTCCGACTTCGTCGACCCCGGCGATGACCTTGGCGCCGGTGGTTGCACGGAGGGAGCGCTCGACGGTGTGGGTGGGTGCTTCGTACGGCATGGCGCCAGCAAGGTTACGCCGCCCCGAGCCGACTGCACACCCCCGCCCCGGCCCGACCCCCGTCCGAGCCGGCACGGCCGCCGCCCCGCGTTACCCCGCACCACCCCCGCGGCGTCTCACGCCCTGAGCAGCGGCACCCCCACCCCGTCGATCAACTCCGGCATCTCCGCGTTCTCGCATTCGCGACCGCACACCTTGGTGCGCGATAAGTCGACATCGCGGGATTGGCATCCACGACAGACAGACCGGTCACATCCGACCACACCTCACGCCGCTTGATCCCCCGCAGACCGGCTCTCTGATGAGGCACTGGGCCTGCTCGTGCAGCCCGGGCCAGCTGCCTGCGCGGAACCGGTCGGCATACATGTGGTCGCATTCGTGAATGCCTTGACCGCAGGGCCTGCCCGGCACGCGAGGGCATGGCATCCCGCGTTCGCCAGCACGGCAGACGGAGGTCCTCGCGGATCGGTCCGCAGTCGGGAATCTCACCGATCCGCGGCAGACCGGTCCACAGCGCATCAAGCCACCAGGTCCGCCTTCGACGGCCGGCGCGGGCATAGCGCGGGCTTGCCGGTGAGTGCGCCGGTCGTGGACGCCCTCCGTCGTGAGCGCGTTCCAGCCGACCGTACGCACCTGCCCAACACGGCGTAGAGAATCGCCCGTTCGAGTTCGGGACTTAGCCTGTGCCGCGGACCAGGCCCTGTACGAAGGCCCGGGTCCGGGGGGACGTCCCCCCGGACC